>CAIYSK010000092.1 GCA_903928835.1 uncultured cyanobacterium | reverse complement strand
GTGAAACGATCGCCTTGATCGTGGAAACCGAAGCCGAAATTGCCCAGGTGGCGGCCAAGGCTCCTGCCCCACCCGCAGTTGCCCCACCCGCCACGGCACCGTCACCATCGGCACCAGCACCATCGGCACCAGCACCCTCAGCCCCTACCCCTGTCGTAGCCCCAGTGCCCGTGATGGCGGCAGCGGTCAGCGCTCCCGCCTCCACCGCCAGCGGTCGGGTGGTGGCCTCGCCCCGGGCCAAAAAGCTTGCGAGCCAATTGGGTGTGGCCCTCGAAGCCCTGCGCGGCAGTGGCCCCCACGGCCGGATTCAGGCGGAGGACGTCTTGGCGGCCACCGGCCAGCCGATCACGGTGCCCCGGGTAGCCGAAGGCAGTGGCCCCGCCGTGGCTGCGGCTGCTGGCAGCAATGGGGCCGCGGTGGGTGCTCCCGCCCCTGCTGGCCAGGCCTTTGGCCGCCCCGGCGAGAGCGTGGCCTTCAACACCCTGCAGAACGCGGTCAACCGCAACATGGTGGCCAGCCTGGCCGTGCCCTGTTTCCGGGTGGGCTACACCATCACCACCGACAAGCTCGATGCCCTCTACAAGCAGGTGAAGGGCAAGGGCGTCACCATGACCGCCCTGCTCGCCAAGGCGGTGGGGGTCACCTTGGTCCGCCATCCCCAGGTGAATGCAGGCACCTCGGCCGACGGATCGGCCATGGCCTATCCCGCGGCGGTGAATGTGGCTGTGGCTGTGGCCATGGAAGATGGCGGCCTCATCACCCCCGTGCTGGCCAACGCCGACACGACCGACCTCTATTCCATGGCCCGTAACTGGGCTGATCTGGTGGCGCGCTCCCGCACCAAGCAACTCCAGCCAGAGGAGTACAGCACGGGCACCTTCACCCTTTCCAACCTGGGCATGTTTGGGGTGGATCGCTTCGATGCCATCCTTCCCCCCGGCACCGGCGCGATCCTTGCCGTGGCGGCTTCGCGGCCCACGGTGGTGGCCGGCAAGGACGGCTCGATCAGTGTCAAGCGGCAGATGCAGGTGAACCTCACCGCCGATCACCGGGTCATCTATGGGGCCCAGGCGGCGGCCTTCCTCAAGGATCTGGCCCAGCTGATCGAGACGAATCCGGAAAGCCTGGCGATCTGATGGTCGCCTCCAATTCGGCCAAGGAGCGCTTAAAAAACCGGCTCTTTGGCAAGCCCCTGCCCCGGGACCAGGAGGAGGCCAAAACCGTTCCTAGTTTTCAGGCGCTTCCGATCCTGTCCTCGGATGCGTTGTCGTCGGTGGCCTATGCCACCGATGCGGCCCTTGGGGTGTTGATTTTGGCCGGCAGCGGCGCCCTCGCCTTTTCCCTGCCAATCACGATCACGATCGTCGTCTTGATCGGGATGGTGGTGTTCTCCTACCGCCAGACGATCACGGCCTATCCCCAGGGTGGCGGGGCCTATGTGGTGGGTCGCGCCAACCTGGGCACCCTGGCCAGCCTGGTGGCGGCGGCAAGTTTGTTAATCGACTACGTGCTCACCGCGGCGGTGAGCTTGATGGCGGGCACCCAGGCCCTCTCTTCGCTGTGGCCCTCCCTGCTGAACTGGCAGGTGCTGATTGCCCTGGTGCTGTTGGTGCTGGTGGGCTGGGCCAATCTGCGGGGCGTTCGGGACTCGGGCCGCCTGTTTGCCCTGCCCACCTACGCGTTTGTGGTGATGGTGGCGCTGTTGGCGGTGGCGGGCCTGCAGAACCTGATCTTTAGCCATGGGTTTAGCCCCGATCCGCCGCCCCTGGTGAAGGCGGTGGAACCCTTGGGCTTGTATTTGATCCTGCGCGCTTTTAGCTCCGGCTGTTCGGCGATGACAGGCATCGAGGCAATCGCCAATGGGGTCCAGTTGTTTCGTTCTCCCTCGGCCCAGCGGGCGCGCAACACCCTGCTGGTGATGGGACTGCTGCTCTCCTTCATGTTCCTGGCCGTGAGTGGCCTGGGTTTCATGTATGGAGTGGCCCCCAATCCCGAGGTCACGGTGATGGCCCAATTGGGCATGCGGGTGTTTGGCACCCACAGTCCGCTGCTGTGGTTGCTTCAGATCACCACGTTGCTGATCCTGATGCTCGCGGCGAACACGGCTTTTGCCGATTTCCCCCGGCTTTCGGCGTTGTTGGCCCGCGATAATTTTTTGCCGCGCCAGATGGCATGGATTGGCGATCGTCTGGTTTTCCAGAACGGCATCGTGGCCCTGCTGCTGGCTACCGGGGCGATCATCCTGATCTGCCAGGGCAACACCATCGTGGCCGTGAACCTCTACGCCGTGGGGGTGTTCATGGCGTTCACCCTCTCCCAGGCGGGGATGGTGGTGCATTGGTGGCGGGAGCGCGGGGAGGGATGGTTACGCCATTCCTTGATCAACGGCATTGGCTCGCTCAGCACCCTGTTGGTGCTGGTGGTGATCGTGATTAGCAAGTTTTCAGAGGGGGCCTGGAGCGTGGTGATCGCCATCCCCCTGGTGGTGCTGCTGCTGGCCAGTGTGCGCAGGCGCTATCGACGGGTGTATTCCCAGCTCGAGCTTCAGCCCGGGGAGGGCTGCTCGATCCACCTAGGTCCCCGCAGCGGGTCGATTGGCAACATCAGCATTGTTTGGATTCCTGCCTGGAGCCGGCCCACCCTGGAGGCCTTGCGCTACGCCGCCACCGTTTCCGATCAGGTGATTGGGGTGTGGGTGCGCCCTGAAGACGGTGATGCTGAGCTGCTTCGTAGCCAATGGCATCGCAGCGTCGGCGACGACCCCCGCCTGGAGCTCCAAATCCTGGAGAGCCCCTCAGCCTCCTTGATCACCCCTTTCGCCGATTTCGTCGACGCCGTTGAGGAGAGCGATCCCAACCAAACGATCACGATCGTGATGCCGATGGCAATCCCCCGCTACCGCTTCGACACCCTCCTGCTCAACCAGCGTTCCATCAACATGCGTGAGGCGTTGGATCAACGCAAAAATCGCGTTTTTACGTCGGTGAGGTATTACCTGCCCGCTTGACCTGCCTGCAGCACTGGCCCGCATGAATAGCTTCGATTCAGCTGATCAATGGCTCTCCAGCTACAGCTTTGATTTGCCTGAAGAGTGCATTGCCCAGCGGCCCATCGAGCCCCGCCATGCCGCCCGCCTGTTGATGCTGGAGGCCGATTCAGGGGCTCGGCACCAAAGCGTGTGGGATTTGGCGGGCGAGCTTCAACGCGGTGATGTGTTGGTGGTGAATGACACCCGGGTGTTGCGGGCCCGGCTGGTGGCCCGGCGCGCCACCGGTGGGGCGGTGGAATTGCTCGTGCTGGAGCCGGTGGGCCAGGCCCGTTGGCGCTGCTTGGCCAAGCCCGCCAAAAAGCTCAAGCCTGGGGAGTGGATCACGGTGGAGGCCGAGGGCCAGCCTCCCCTGGCTTTGCAGGTGATCGAGGCTGATCCCCAGACCGGAGGCCGCATCCTCCAATTCCCCGGTGCGTGCACTGATGCGGCAGCCCTCGAACCTTTATTGGTGCGCTACGGCGCCATCCCGCTGCCGCCCTATATCCACGAGCACGCCGAAAGCGACAACCAGCGCTATCAAACCCGTTACGCTTCCGAACCCGGAGCGGTGGCCGCACCAACGGCGGGTTTGCACCTCAGCGATGAACTGCTCGCCGAGCTCCACACCCGCGGCATTGAACTGGCCCGGGTCACCCTGCACGTGGGTTTGGGCACCTTTCGCCCCGTTGAAACGGAAGATCTCAGCCAGCTCCAACTGCATAGCGAGTGGGTCGAGGTGGGCGAGGAGCTGGTGGCCACCGTGGCGGCCTGCCGCCAACGGGGCGGTCGGGTGATTGCCGTGGGAACCACCAGTGTGCGCAGCCTTGAAGCCGTGGCGGCCCTCCATGGCGGCCAGCTTCAGCCCCATCGGGGCCCGGTAAATTTGGTGATCCAGCCGGGTTTCCGCTTTGCCGTGGTGCAGGGGTTGCTCACCAATTTCCACCTGCCCAAAAGCTCGCTGTTGCTCTTGGTGAGTGCCCTGATCGGCCGGAAGCGCCTGCTCGATCTCTACGGCGAGGCCATCGCCGAGGGCTACCGCTTTTTCTCCTATGGCGATGCCATGTGGATTCCGCCAGAGGCGGTGCTTGAGCAGGCAAAGCCCAGGCCATAAAAAAGCC
>CAIYSK010000091.1 GCA_903928835.1 uncultured cyanobacterium | reverse complement strand
GCTGGGAGAGCTGCCCAGCACCGTTGCAGCAGGCCTTAGAGCTTGCCCACGGGCGGATCCTGGCCTTTCACCAACACCAGCTGCCCCAGGATCTGGCCATTACCGGACCCCATGGGGAACTGCTCGGCCGGCGCTGGCGGCCGGTGGAGCGGGCAGGTCTTTACGTGCCTGGTGGCAGGGCCTCCTACCCCAGCACGGTGTTGATGAATGCGGTGCCAGCCAAGGTGGCTGGCGTGGCCAGGCTCGTCATGGTGACCCCGCCGGGGCCCGGTGGTGAACCCAATGCCACCGTGCTTGCCGCCGCCCACCTAGCGGGCGTGGAAGAGGTGTACCGCGTCGGTGGCGCCCAGGCGATTGGGGCCCTGGCCTACGGCACCGAAACGATCCCCAGGGTGGATGTGATCAGCGGTCCGGGAAACCTCTACGTCACCCTGGCCAAAAAGGCCGTCTACGGACGGGTGGCGATCGATTCGCTCGCAGGCCCCAGTGAGGTCTTGGTGATCGCTGACCACACGGCCCAAGCCGATCAAGTGGCCGCCGATCTGATGGCCCAAGCCGAGCATGACCCCCTGGCTGCGGCGATTTTGCTCACCACCAGCCCCCAGCTCGCCGAGCAACTGCCAGCCGCTTTGGCAGCCCAGCTTGAGGGCCATCCCCGGGCCGAAATCACCCGGCAGGCGCTGCAGGATTGGGGCTTAATCGTGGTGTGTGCCGATCTGGAAGAAGCCGCAACCCTCAGCGACGGCTTTGCCCCGGAACACCTGGAGCTGCTGGTGGACGATCCCGAACCCCTCGCCGATCGCATCCACAACGCCGGAGCGATTTTCATCGGCCCCCATACCCCTGAAGCGGTAGGGGATTACTTGGCGGGTCCAAACCACACCCTGCCCACCTCCGGCACCGCCCGCTTTGCCGGCGCCCTCTGCGTCGAGACCTTCCTGCGCCACACCAGCCTGATCCGCTTCAACCAGGCAGCCCTGCAGGCTACCGGGCAAGCCGTGATCACCCTGGCAGAAAGCGAAGGGCTGCACAGCCACGCCGAATCGGTGAGGCGGCGGCTGAAATGAACGGGCTCGGCCGGCCATGGTGACCTTCCACTCCACCCGGCTTGAATGGACCACAACGGCCAACTTCAGCTGCCACGACATCGGCGCCGACCTGCAGGCGTTCGTGGACGCCATGGGGATCCACAACGGCCTACTGGTGGCCGCTGGCCAGCACACCACCACCGCCCTGGTGGTCAACGAGGCCGAGGAACGGTTGCTGGCGGATATCGAACGCCACTTCCTGGCCCTGACGCCCCCCGAGCGGCCCTATGCCCACAACGACCTGCACCTGAGACCGGGGATCCCCGCCGATGAGCCGCGCAACGCCCACGCCCACCTCATTGCCCTGAAACTTGGCAACCATCTCAGCTTGCCTGTGGTCGATGGTCGCCTGGGCCTGGGCCGCTACCAGGCCGTGCTGCTGGTGGAGCTGGATGGCCCAAGGCAGCGCCAGGTCCTGTTGCAACTCTCTGGCGTAGGCCGGGACGCTGGGGACTGAAGCCCCGGCGACCCGCACCAAAGCCGATAGCGTGACGCTCGCTCCTCCCTTTGGCCCGCGATGCCCCTTCGCCTCCGCCCAGTGCTGCTCAGCCTGGGTTCGGTTGGAGTGATAGCGGCAACACTTGTACAGCGGCTGCCCTCGCAAGCAACACCTGCAGCGGTCATAGCAACCGCAGCAGACGGGCGGCATTACCCCCAAGTGCCGGCTGATCCAGCCACCACCGCCGCCCTGCTGACCCGGGTGGAGGAAGCCCTGAGCTCCCCGGCCACCCCCGAGGCAGACCTGCCGGCCCTCGGCCACCAGCAGCAGGTGATCTACCGCGTTCTGGCCCACCAGCGGCACCAGGCGACCCTGGTGCGGGCGTCCCTACCGGAACGTTGGCGGCCGGTGTTGGACCTGCACTTAATGGCAAGGCGCGAGTTCATCGCCATGCACGACCCGTCCCGGCGGCCCACCGACCTGCCCGCCTGGCGGATCCTGCCCCCCGAGCGAGCCGAGAACCTGCTTCGGTATTACCGGGAAGCAGCGGCGGCCACGGGCATCCCCTGGGAGGTGCTGGCCGCCGTCAACTTGGTGGAAAGCGGCATGGGCCGCATCGATGGGGTTTCGGTGGCCGATGCCCACGGACCCATGCAGTTCCTGCCCAGCACCTGGGCCGAGCCTGGCATTGGCAACGGGGGCAACATCCTGGATCCCCGCACCGCCATCGGTGCGGCAGCCCGCTACCTGGTGCGTCGCGGCGGGCTGAAGGACATCCGCAAGGGCCTGTGGGGCTACAACAACAGCGACCACTACGGCAAGGCGGTGCTGGCCTACGCCGCCCTGCTCCGCAAGGACCCAGCGGCCTATAGGGGCCTTTACCACTGGGAAATCCACTTCGCTTCCGCCGCCGGCGACATCTGGCTGCCGGTGGGTTACAACCAGCGCAAACCCATAGCCGCCACCACCTGGTTGCGGACCAACCCAGCAGGCACCAGCCCAGCAGGCCGTTCGGGCTCCTAAAGCTTGGGGGGCTGGTTTAGCGCTTAGCCAGATCCCGCACGCCGGGCACCCCATCGACGATTTCACCCACCAACACTTGGTCGGTGATGTCGACAAACAGGCCGTTCTCCAACACCCCGGGGAGATTGTTGATCTCTTTCTCGAGGGCGGCTGGGTTCGTGATGCCGCCGACAAATTTGGCATCCAGCACCAAATTGCCCTGGTCGGTCACCACTGGCCCCGCCTTACGGACGGCCATGCGGAGCTGGGCCTCTGCCCCCATCTCCTTGAGCTGGCCTTGCACCTGGCGCCAGGCGCCGGGAAGCACCTCCACGGGCAGGAGGAAACCCAGATTGAGGGTGTCCACCAGTTTGGTGGAATCCACCACCACCACAAAGCGCTCCGCCCGGCGGGCCACCAGTTTTTCCTGCACATGGCAGGCGCCACCGCCTTTGATCAACTGGAAGGAGGGATCCACTTCATCGGCGCCATCAATGGCGAGATCGATCCGATCAATGGCATTGAGGCTCTTGAGGGGAATACCCAGCTCAGCCGCCAAAACCTCGCCCTGGAACGAGGTGGTCACTCCCACGATGTCGTTGAGATCCCCGCGCCGGAGCTTGGCACCCAGGGCCTGAATCATCAGGGCCGCCGTAGAGCCAGATCCCAGACCCAGCACCATGCCATCGCGGATCTGCTCCACAGCCGCTTCGGCAACGGCCTGTTTCATCCGGTCCTGGAGATCCGACATCACGCGTGCGCTCGGGGCCGCGACCGTAGCTCAGGCCGCCGGGGGCATGGCCGAAGGTTTGATGGAAAGACTCAGCTCCTGCTGGCCGCGAATCACGCGCAGGGGCAAGGGTTGCCCCACCGTGGAGCGCTCCACCAGTTGCAACAACGCCGAAGGATCGGCGACCAATTGATCGGCGGCCGCCACCACCAGATCCCCGCGGCGCAGGCCGGCCACTTCGGCGGGGCTTTCTGGCAAAACCCGCTGCACCAGAGCCCCATCCTGTTCGGGGAGCTGCAGCAGGGCCCCAGGGTCGCGGTTGTTCTCGCGGGCGCGGCGGGCCGTGAGGGGAACCAGCTGCAAGCCCAAATAGGGGTGGAGCACCTGGCCGCCGTCGCTGAGTTGTTGGGCCACGCCCTTGGCCAAGTTGATCGGAATCGCAAAACCCAAGCCAGCGCCAGGTCCGGAACGCACCAAGGTGTTGATACCAACCACCTGGCCGCCAGCGTTGATCAAGGGACCGCCGGAATTACCCGGGTTGATCGCCGCATCGGTTTGGATCAGATCAAGCCGCTTGTCGGCAAAGCCCAGGCTGTGGATATCGCGGTGCAAGCTGCTGATGATGCCAAGGGTCACGGTGCGCTCCAGGCCATAGGGACTCCCCATGGCAATCGCCCAATCCCCCACCTCAAGCGCTTCGGAATCCCCCAAGGGGGCTGCCTTGAGCCGGGGGGTGGCCTCGAGCCTTACCACCGCTAGATCCGTGACGGGATCAGCTCCAACAACGACGCCATCGAGCTGGCGTCCATCAGCCAGGGTGACCTCCACCCCATCCACCTGATCCACCACATGGGCATTGGTGAGCACCAACCCCTTTGCCGCGTCAATCACCACCCCCGAGCCTTGCCCCCGCTCGCGCATGCTGCCGGCCGGATCGCCAAGGAGATCCCGCAGGAACGGATCCAACATGACGGGATCAAACGGCTGGCGG
>CAIYSK010000090.1 GCA_903928835.1 uncultured cyanobacterium | reverse complement strand
CTCAAAAAATCGCCAGTCTGGCGTCGCAGTGAGCAAATCCTAGGCACCGACCCAATGCAGACCTGCACAACCGCGCACCTGGGCAAGGGATTTGGCATCGCCTTGGCTGGCGACGGGATCACTGAGCAATTCAGCCGCTATACCCTGCTGGTGCAGCGCTTCGAGGGCATCCAGGGCCAGGGCCAGGTGGCTTCCCTGGCCGTAGGCAACCAGCAGGGGACCGGGCGTTGTGGCTTGGTCAAGGGATGCATCAAGCAACTCACGAATTGCCTCCACGTTGAATCCAAATCCCATGCCTGCGGCAAGGCTGGAGTCGCCGGAGAACCGCCCCACCAAGGCGTCGTAGCGGCCGCCGCTAGCCAGTTCAACCGGGGCCTCCGGCCCATGGCAAACGAGCTTCAACACCAAACCGTCGTAGAGGGCAAAGTGGGGCTGGAAGGTGGGATCCAGTTGGACAGTCACCCCAAGGCTGCTAGCGGCCTTGGTCACGCTGGCCAGGGTGGCGGCGAGGGAATTGATTAGGGGTAAAGGTCCTAGCCATTGTTCGATTTGATAGAGCACCTGGACCGGCTCTCCCCGCAGGCGCATCAAGGTGCCGAGGCGCAGCTTCTCGGCGTCGCTGACATCCAGTTGTTGCAAACCGAGGGCATCAAGACCGGTGAGGGCTGCCCGCGCAGCGCTGCGTTGCTCGCCAGGAATCTGGTTCAGCAAAGCAGTAAGAAGGCCGTGGTGGCCCACCAACAGGGTGGGTTTGTGCTGACGTTGCAGGCCCAGGGCACCAGCCGCTGCCAGGAGCAGGCGCATCAGTTCGGCATCGGCGGCGGCAGAGGCCACTCCCAGGAGTTCCACGCCGCTTTGTAACTGCTCGCTGACCCGTTGACGGCCGCTGTCTCCCACGGTGGTGCGAAAGGTGGGTCCTGCAGCCCAGAGGCGAAGGGGCCGGGGCCGTTGGGCCATGCGGGTGCTTGCAGCCCGCGCAATCGAGGCGGTGAGTTCGGGGCGCAGGCCGAGGGGTTCATCACTGGAGAGGCGCACCACCTCCCTGCCGTTGATGGCCCCACCGGCCTCCAGGGTGTCGAGCCGTTCAAACGAGGGCGGTGTGACCTCCTGGTAACCCCAGAGCCGGTAGATGGCTGCGAGTTGGTCGCAGATTTGTCGGTTTCGCTCCACATCCCGCGGGTTGAGATCCTTGGCGCCAGCGGCAGGTTGGAGGGCCATTGGCAGGACGGCGGAATGGGATTGCGACCTGATCCTATGGATCCAGCTCTGGTGCCCCATAACTGCAGCCACTTAGGGGACGGCATTGGGCCAGTCCCTGCACCAAAGCAGGATGGATTGCCGGCCCAGAGGCGATGATTCGTCCGCTGGGGAGCTGCAGGGCTTTGCCGTCGTAGCTGGTGACCAGCCCGCCGGCCTGTTCCACCAGAACGACCCCAGCCGCGAGGTCCCAGGGAGAGAGGCCCCGCTCCCAGTAGCCATCAAGACGCCCTGCAGCCACATAGGCCAGATCGAGGGCCGCAGCCCCAGCCCGACGCACGCCATGGGTGCAATGGGTGAAGTAGGCAAACTCTGCGTAGTTGTTGTCGAGCCGGGTAGAGCGGTCGTAGGCAAACCCGGTTGCCAGAAGGGCATCCTCCAGCCGATCACAGGCCGTTACCGCCAGGGCTTGGCCGTTGCACCAACTGCCCAAACCCGGTGCGGCCCAGTAAAGCTCCCTGAGGGCAGGAGCTGCCAGGGCCCCAAGCAGGGGCATGCCCTTCCAGGTGAGACCAATAGATGTGCTGAAAAACGGAAAGCCATGGGCGTAATTGGTGGTGCCATCCAGGGGATCCACGCACCACTCCAAATCGCCAGGGGCGGGGCGGCGGCCGCTCTCCTCTGCCAGAACCCCAATCCCAGGAGTTTCCCGTTGCAGGAGGTCGAGCACCACCGCCTCTGCGGCAAGGTCAGCCTCGGTGACCAAATCGCCACATCGGCCCTTTTCACGCACCTGCTTAAGGCGGCCGAAGCGCCGGCTGAGCTCAACTCCGCCCAGCTCGGCTGCCTGCCTGGCCAGCTCACTTAAACGTTGAAGTTCGCTGCTGCTGAGGCCTGAGCCAAGGGCCGCCTGGTCGCTGAGGCCTTGGCGAGTCATGGGAACACCCATCTCACTCCTCATCCAAGGGGAGGCCAGCCTTCACCTGACCCCGGCCAAAGAAACGACCAAACTGAAGGTCATAGACCTCGTCTTCATCCTGGGTTTCAACCACCAGGGGACCGGTTGAGCGGGCTACACACAGCAAGCCGTAACCCTTGGCCCTGAGTTCGCGGGAAAGGCCAAGGGCCTCCCGTTGATCAATCTCTCCTTCCAGCACCCGCACCGCACAGGTGGTGCAACATCCATTGCGGCAACTAAAAGGGATCGGATCACCCTGTTGCTCAAAACTCCGGAGGATGTAGTCGCCCTCGGGAACCGCATGGGTAATCACTTGGCCCGTTTGGCGCCAGTGGATCGTGATTGGGTGACTGGTCTTCATGCTGCTACATTGACATCTGCCCCATCTTGCCGATGGAGAGGTGGCCGAGTGGTTGAAGGCGCAGCACTGGAAATGCTGTATAGGGGCAACTTTATCGAGGGTTCGAATCCCTCCCTCTCCGCTTTAAAAAACCGACCCACGGGTCGGTTTTTTTGTACTTTTATAAAAGCTAAAACTAAACTCTAAAATTGACAAAAATAATTCACAACTCCAGATTTAGGCATCAAGCCTCTTAGCCAAAGCGACCACTCACGTAATCCTGGGTGGACTGCTGGGTAGGGGCATTAAAGATCCGTTCGGTGGAATTCAACTCCACGAGATAGCCAACCTTGCCGGTACCACCTTCCACGGCCTCGGCGTTGAAGAAGGCCGTGTTGTCGGCCACACGAACAGCCTGCTGCATGTTGTGGGTCACAATCACAATGGTGTAGCTCCGCTTGAGCTCATGCATGGTCTCCTCAATTTTCAAAGTGGAGATCGGATCAAGGGCTGAACAAGGTTCATCCATCAAGATGACCTCGGGTTCAGTGGCAATGGCCCGGGCAATGCAAAGTCGTTGTTGTTGGCCGCCAGAAAGGGCAAGACCACTTTCTTTCAGCTTGTCCTTGCATTCGTCCCACACAGCGGCCTTCCGCAGGGAGCGTTCAACCAGCTCATCCATGTCTCCTTTGTAACCATTAATTCTGGCTCCAAAGGCGATGTTTTCGTAGATACTCTTTGGAAAGGGGTTTGGCTTTTGGAAAACCATACCGATCCGGCGTCGAACCTCTACGGGGTCGACCCTTGGGTCATAGAGGTCATGGCCATCAAACACCACCCTGCCCTTCAGACTGCAACCCGGGATCAGGTCGTTCATGCGATTGAGGGCCCGCAGCACCGTTGATTTGCCGCAACCCGAAGGTCCAATGAAAGCCGTCACTTCCCCATGGGGGATCTGCATATAGACCCCTTTAACGGCTTCAAATTTGCCGTAGGAGATGCTTACGTTCTCCAATGACATGCAGGTTGATTGGGCCATGGCGAAGATTTGGAGAGAGGTCTAAGGGAAGGGGAGAGCTGAAAAGGCTGAGTAATGAAGCCGCTAAGTGGGTTGTTAGGGAGCTCTGTAAGGCCTGTAGAAAGTATTCATCTAGGTCTTGGCCATTCGGGTAATCCATCGCGATAGCAGATTGGCCGCAAGGATCATGACCACGAGCACAAAACTGGCCGCCCAGGCTAGGGCATTTTGATACTCGTAGGGCATGATGGCAAAGTTGTAGATCAAGACAGACATTGAAGCGATAGGGCTCAATAAACCGTCTGGCCAATAGGGCGAAAACAGGGCCGTAAAGATCAGTGGCGCCGTCTCCCCTGCTGCCCTTGCAACCGCCAGAACGATGCCGGTTGAAATCGGTGTGAAAGCCGCTGGCAAGGTGATGCGCATCACCGTGACAAACTTCGATGCGCCAACGCCATAGGAACCCCAGCGAAGTTCCTGGGGCACAAGCCGTAATCCTTCATCGGTGGTTTTGATCACCGTGGGCAGCATCAAAACCGAAAGGGCGATGCCACCGGCAACGGCGCTATAGCTCTCGTTGAAGAAAACCTTGGTGGCCACCACCAGCCCGTAGAT
>CAIYSK010000089.1 GCA_903928835.1 uncultured cyanobacterium | reverse complement strand
GGGGGCCTCGCGCCAACGGCCGCCAGGCTGGCAAGGCGGTGCTTTAGCCGACACACCCTTCACTCCAGTGGACTTAACCGAACCATCAAGCCTTGAAGGGCTGCAGCGGCGGTTAAGCGACCTTCCGCCCCTCCGGGTGGTGATCAATACCGCTGGGGTACTGCATGGCCCCGATCTCCAACCTGAGAAGCGCCTGAGCCAGCTCAACCAGGCCAACCTGGCCACGAGCTTTGGCTTGAATGCCTTCGGGCCCATCTTGTTGGCCCAGGCGATCGAATCGCTTTTGCCGCGGGACCAGCCCTTCCATTTCGCCAGTCTCTCGGCCCGGGTGGGCAGCATTGGCGACAACAGCCTGGGGGGCTGGTACAGCTACCGGGCGAGCAAGGCCGCCCAGAACCAGCTACTCCGCACCCTGGCCATTGAATGGAAGCGACGGCTCCCATTGAGTTGTGTGACCCTGCTTCACCCAGGGACAACGGCAACCGAGTTGTCCCGCCCCTTCCAGCCCGGTGTAGCCCCTGGCCGTTTGTTCTCCCCGGCAAGGGCCGCCCACCACCTGCTGGATGTGCTGGAGGGCCTTGGTGAAGACCAGAGCGGCCATTTCTGGGCCTGGGATGGTTCAGCGATTCCCTGGTGAGGGCTAGGCGGCGTTTTGCTGGAGGACCTCGAGGGGAATGATCTCGAGGGCACTGGTTTCGGTTGCCTCCAGCCGCACGGGCGGCGCCATGCCGTCCTGGTAGGCCTCCAGCCAACGCGGCGCACAGACGCACCAGTGGTCACCGGGCTTCAGCCCGGGAAAGCCGTAGCCAGGGGCCGGGGTGCTCAGATCGTTGCCCTGGGCCTTGCTGTAGCTGAGGAAGGCCTCGTTCACAACGCAGCAGACGCTGTGGCGGCCATGGTCGGCGGCGTCGGTGCGGCAGCTTCCGTCGCGAAACCAGCCGGTCATCGGCTCGCAGCTGCAGATGTCTAGGGCCGTGCCCAACACGTTGAGCGGTGTTTCAGGGTTGATGGATGTCATCGAAACATGAATTGGGGGGAGACCCCAGTGGAGAGAATGGATTTGGCGGTCGGTTCACCAGTATTTTGGCTCCATTTGGGCCCGATCCAGCACACAAAGTGCGACCCAGAGGTTGACGGAATCCGGGGGGGAGGCGTTAAAGGTCGTTGAGAGCGCTTCACCTGTTTTTCAGCGCGGCCCCCTTCATGAGCTGGGAATTCACCGAGGATGCGGCCTTTATGGCCCTCTGCGACGCCTACAAGGAAAGCGGTGAACCCTCCGCCATGGAATTTCTTGCCCACGGTGAGGGAGCCTTCCATTTCCAGGAACTCACCCAAAATGCCGCTGGAGAAGGCATTGACCTCAGCGACTCATCCGACCTACAGGAGTTCCAACAGGACGTGATCGATTCGCTCGAGGCAATCTGCGACTGAGCCTCTTAGCTCCAATCACCCGTAGAAGAAGGCAATCTCCTTGGCTTTGAGGCCCTCCCAGCCGGCGGCTTGGAGACGGGAGTCCAGGGTTGATTGGTCGAAGTGCTTTGAACCGGTTTTAACGATTCGGTTGCGCATCGACTTTTTGACACCGCTTCTTGCCCGCTTGCTTTCCAGCTCCATGACTTCGGCGTAGAGCTCAACCATCTCCGCAGGGATCGGAGTGCCATCGAGGTCAATGCCTGAGGCGATGGCGTCATCAACGCCACCAGGTCCTGCAATGGCCATGTTCCAGTTCCAAGGGAGCCCTGAGGCTAGGAGGTGGGCCAGCTAGGCCCCTCAGGCCGAGAAATAGCGGGCCTTGCTGTGCATGGCCACCAGGGCCGTGGTGCTCTGCTCCGGGGCGAGCTGGTCGCTCTCATCCATGGAGAGGCCAATTCGCTGTGCCCCCAGCCAATCCAACTGCTGCCTTGAATCGGCCACGTTGGGACAGGCGGGGTAGCCAAAGGAGTAGCGGCTACCGCGATAGCGCTGGGCCAAGACGTCCCGGAGGGCAGCCGGTTCTTCGGCGGCAAACCCAAGTTCGCGCCGGATGCGCGCATGCACCCATTCCGCCAGGGCCTCGGCCATTTGGACGGCCAGGCCATGGAAGTACAGGTAATCGGTGTACTTGTCTGCTTTGAACAGTTCCTGGGCGAACTGGCTGGCTTTCTCGCCCATGGTGACGGCTTGCATCGGCAGGACGTCGCTGGGGGAGAGGTCGCCCAGGGGGCCTTCGAGGCAGTCGCGATAGAAATCAGCGATGCAGTAGCGATTGCCAGCCCGTTGCCGGGGCAATTCAAACCGTCCCAGGATGGATTTGCTTGGCTCGAGATTGGAGACTGTTTCTAAAACAACAGCCGGATCAAACACAACGGCTGGGTCAAAAACAACAGCCGTATTGCCCTGGCGCCCGCAGGGGAAGTACCCATAGGCCACGCGGGGAGTGAGCAGGCCTTCGTCGATGCAGCGAAGTTTCCACTGCTGGAGCACGGGTTCAGCCTTCTCGATCAGGAGATCCTCGTACTCCTGGCGGCTTTGGCCCTGGGCCTTTCTGATTTGCCATTGTCCGGCAAAGAGGGCATTGCGATCGAGAAATGCGAACACCTCCTCCAGATCGATCTCGGCTTCGTTGAGCACCTGGCTGCCCCAAAAGGGAGGAACCAGGGCTGGCTCCTCCGCTACCGACTCCGAACGCTGGTCGCTGATCACAATTTGAACGACTGATCCTGGGGTATCTGGCGCGTTTTCTTGCGCGGATTCTGGGGCCTGGGAATCCTGCGCGGCCGGGGTTTGAGGGTTGTCCTCAGAGAGTTCAGGTTTTAAGCCCAACCCTTCTGGGATGGCACCAAGGAATCCTTGGTTGTTATCCCATTCGCCGGCGCCCTTGGCCGCCATCAAGGCATCCATGAAGCGCAGATCCGCGAAGGCATCACGGCCATAGATCACCTGGCCTTGATAGGCCGAACGGCAATCCCCATGCACAAACCGTGGCGTCAGGGCCGCGCCACCGAGGATAACCGGCACAGAGATTCCTGCGGTATTAAAAGCCTGAAGATTGTCCTTCATGAAAGCCGTTGACTTCACGAGCAAGCCACTCATGGCAATGCAATCGGCCTGATGCTTTTGTTGGGCTTCAATGATGGCATCACAGCTCTGTTTGATGCCGAGG
>CAIYSK010000088.1 GCA_903928835.1 uncultured cyanobacterium | reverse complement strand
CTACCGCGACCAGTTGGTTGATCACCACCACAGGGGTAGGGGAACTCGCCAGATATGTGACGAGATTTTACGCAATCTGCCTATGGTCCCGATTTGGGCTCATGGCTCTCAGGCGATACCTCCCTCCCAAAGTTGTCAAAACATCGGATCTCCGGGTGATACGGCCGTTATTACTTCTGGTCGGCATCCTCCAATTTTATTCCCAGTTTGCCAACTTGGATCAACTTTGGGCCACCCAGGTGCTGCATTGGGGCAATGATCATTTGACATTTGGCGCCCTAATCATGCTGGTCTTTGGCAGCTACTTTGTTACTGCTGGAGCTGAGCTTCCAGCCCTTGCCGTGGCTGAAGTCATGCGGAGGGCCCTTGGGTTGAGTGGTCCGAGCCATCGGGCATCGGCTCTGGTGATTCGCTATGGCCTAGGTGCCTTAGGCCTGGTGTTGATCTTGGCCTATGTGGGAGTCAATCCAACCTTACTTGCGGCTGTGGGTGGAGGGCTTTCAGTGGGACTGGGCTTTGGACTCAAGGAAGTGTTTAGTAATTTTGTGAGTGGCATTTGGTTACTGCTGGAAGGCGCCGTTCGACCTGGGGATGTGTTGCTACTTGAATCTGGAAGAGGAGAAGACCCCTGTGAGGTTCTTGAGCTAGGAATGCGTGCTACCACCCTCTGGCGCGATCGTGACAACGTGGAATTGGTGGTTCCCAATCAAACATTTTTCACCCAATCGATGATCACCTACAGCGGCCTACGGGATCGCCGCCGCCGCGGACAAGTGCTGATTGGCGCGGCCTACCACCACCCACCAGAAACGGTGATCGCCCTGCTAGAGGCCACCGCAATCACCATCCCCAGGGTGTTGCATCAGCCTGCACCGAAAGGCCTGCTCCTCCGCTACGACGACTCCGCCATCACCTATGCCATTCGCTATTGGATCGAAAACCCCATGGATGGGGTTGGCGTAGCCAGCGAGGTGGGCATTGCCGTTTGGAACACTTTTCAACTAGAGGGCATCGAAATTCCTTTCCCCCAAAGGGTTCTGCACAATTCACCAACCCATCCAGAGTCTGTCAATAGCCAGTAATTCTGAATCCTTTAGCAGTCTTTAACCAAAAGGCCGATTGGGGCTGGATAGGCTGGCAATATTCAGATGAGTCAGGTGAATCGAATGTCTCGCAAGCTCACCTCTGTCGTTGCTGGCGTCACCATGGTTGGCCTTGGCTTGGGCCTGGCCTCTTGTTCAGCGAATACAACCCTTAATGGGGCGGGTGCTTCGTTCCCTGCAGCGATGTACCTCCGCTGGTTCAAAGAACTCGCCACCCAGGGTGTCAAGGTCAATTATCAGTCGGTTGGATCCGGAGCTGGGGTTCGCCAGTTCACCGCAGGGAGTGTGGATTTCGGGGCAAGCGATGTACCAATGTCTGAGAAGGAGATTGCAGCAGTCAAGGGTGGGGTGGTCCAAATCCCAATGACTGCTGGGGCGATTGCCGTGGCCTACAACAATCCAGGCTGCACGCTCAAACTGAGTCAAGCCCAATTGGCTCAGATTTTCCTCGGCTCGATTGACAACTACAACCAACTTGGCTGTAAATCCAAACCAATCCGCGTCGTGCACCGCTCGGATGGATCCGGCACGACGGCGAATTTTACAGCCCACCTATCAGCCATTAGTCCAGAGTGGCAGCAGGGGCCTGGCGAGGGCAAGTCCATCGCCTGGCCCTCAGGAATAGGTGCCAAAGGCAATGAGGGCATGGCATCCCAGATTTCCCAACTTGATGGCGGAATTGGGTATTTGGAGTCGGCCTATGTGACTGGGCTACTGCAGGCAGCCAGCCTCACCAACGCCTCAGGCCAGTTGGTTGCTCCAACCCAAGCAAGCGAAAAAGAGGCGGTAGCTTCGATTACTTTGGATGAGAATCTGACAGGCAGCAATCGAAATCCAATCAACGGATATCCAATTGTTTCACTCACGTGGATTCTGTTACATCAACAAGGCAATGGAGTCAAGCTTGACCCCATCAAAAAAGCTTTTGGATTTACTTTGTCTGACCAAGCCCAGGCCATGGCTCCTGAGCTGGGATTCATCACCCTTCCAGCCGAGGTGCTGGTCAAGGCGAGGCAAGCATTGGCCGGAATTCGTTAAGAACATAGGCCACTCAGCCCGCCAATCCAAAGGTTGCCTTCAGCACATCGCCTAGTCTCTAGAATTACATGTGTGTTGAAATTTGGGCATGAAGCAGCTGCCGCAGCCTGAATCACTTCGACAAAGCCCACCCTTCGGCCTTGCTGATGGAGTCGTTATCCTTGGGGTCTTGGCATTGCTGGCCCTCATTGCCCACGTGGGTTCGGAAGCCATGGTTGGCTTTGAGCCACCCAACGTCAGCCCAAGGATTTCACTAGACCCACACAATCTGCCTGAATACGCACTGCGCTCCACAACGCGCATGTTTATTGCCTTGGCGGCATCGATAATCTTTACCTTGGTTTATGGATCCATAGCGGCCCATAACCAAAGGGCTGAAAGGGTTTTAGTGCCCTTACTCGACATTCTTCAATCAGTACCAGTTCTCGGTTTTCTATCTATTACGGTCACAGGTTTTATCGCTCTATTCCCGGGAAGTCTCTTGGGATTAGAAGCAGCATCGATCTTCGCTATTTTTACGAGTCAGGTCTGGAATATGACCTTCTCCTTCTACCAATCACTGCGTACAGTACCGAAGGAGCTGCTAGAAGCAGCATCACTTTATCGACTCTCCCGCTGGCAACGTTTTACCAGAATTGAAGCCCCTTCGGCAGCGATCCCCCTGCTTTGGAACGCGATGATGAGTTTTGGTGGGGGTTGGTTTTTTGTGGCAGCCAGCGAAGCCATCAGTGTGCTGAACCAGGACTATACCCTCCCAGGCATTGGCTCCTATGTGGCTGCAGCTGTTGCGGCCCAGGACCTTCCAGCCCTGGGGTGGGCAATCCTAGCGATGACAGCCATCATCGTGCTCGTTGATCAACTTTTTTGGCGGCCTCTTGTTGCCTGGTCGGATAAGTTCCGAATGGAGCAAAGCAGTAGTGGAGATGTGCCCCAATCGTGGTTGTACGACCTCCTAAAGTCCACCAGGCTTTCCAAGCTAATAGCACCGTTTTCTATGCCGTTAATCGATGCATCCGATCGACTGATGTCATCGATATTGGGGCAAGTCGGTCATGGGCCAACTGCCACGCAAACCGCCCGACCAGACCGCTTATTCAATCTAGGGCTTTTGATGATTGTTGGCTCCCTCATTGCCTGGCTTGTGCATTTTGTGCTGGTCACCGTAGGCCTGGCTGAAGTAGCAATGGCATTCCGCCTAGGTATCTACACGCTCTTGAGAGTAACGATCCTGTTGGTCGTGGCCACCGTGATCTGGACGCCCATTGGTGTTGCCATCGGCTTCAACCCCAAACTTGCCAGATTGCTTCAACCATTCGTGCAATTCATGGCTTCTTTTCCTGCCAACTTCATCTTCCCCTTTGCCACCCTATTTTTTGTTTACTCCCATATCAATATCAATTGGGGCTCGATCCTACTGATGGCGCTTGGCTCCCAGTGGTACATACTATTTAACTCGATTGCTGGGGCCCAAACAATCCCATCTGACTTGCGCGAGATGGCCGATGACATCGGCCTGAAAGGAATCCAACGCTGGAAGAAACTGATCATTCCGGGGATCTTTTCAGCTTGGGTCACGGGCGGTGTAACCGCTAGCGGTGGGGCCTGGAACGCCAGCATTGTTTCTGAGGTGGTGAGCTGGGGTGCCACCACCCTCACAGCCACTGGCCTAGGGGCCTATATCGCAGAGGCGACGAGCAAGGGGGATTGGCCGCGCATTGCCCTGGGGATCGGCATGATGAGCCTCTTTGTGGTGGGCATCAACCGGGTGCTTTGGCGCCGTCTCTACAGCCTGGCCGAGCGCCAATACCAACTCTGATCGAACCATGTCTCTGATTACTGTCAACGACGTTTCCAAACGCTTTCCCCTTCCCGATGGCAAGGGCGAATTTTCTGTACTTGAGGGCGTCAGCCTCACGATCAGCGCTGGTGAAGTGGTGGCCCTATTGGGCCGCAGCGGCAGCGGCAAAAGCACCTTGCTTCGGATCATGTCGGGTCTGATCGGCCCAAGCGATGGTCGGGTTCAGTTCAAAGGTGCGCCCCTGGCTGGCTCCAATCCAAACCTGGCCATGGTGTTCCAGAGCTTTGCACTCTTGCCCTGGCTCAATGTTCAAGACAACGTTGAGCTTGGCCTAGCCGCCAGGCATGTGGAGCGGACTGAACGGCGCGAACGCGCCCTCAAAGCCATCGACATCGTGGGCCTTGATGGCTTTGAGAACGCCTATCCCAAGGAGCTATCTGGTGGGATGAAACAGCGGGTTGGTTTCGCCAGGGCCTTTGTGCTGGAGCCTGAAGTGTTGTTTATGGATGAACCCTTCAGCGCCCTTGACGTACTCACCGCTGAAAATCTTAGGGGTGAGATTGATGATCTTTGGAATGCGGGAATGTTCCCTTCGAAGAGCATCCTAATTGTCACCCACAATATTGAAGAGGCCGTTTTCCTGGCCGACCGAGTCGTGATCCTGGGCTCAAAGCCAGGCCGAATACGCGGCGAACTGCAAATCAATTTGCCCCGGCCCCATGACCGCAGCAATCCCCGCTTCAAGTCCCTGGTCGACTACATCTATTCGGTGATGACCAATCCCGATCTCGAAGTGACCGGTATGGTCGATGACAGCAATGGGCTGGCCCCCATACCCCGCAGCACCATCTCTCCTTTCGCCAAAGCCCTACCCCATGTGCGCGTGGGTGGCATTAGTGGTTTGCTGGAACTGATCGTGGAACGGGGCGAGGCCCTTGACGACATTCCAATGCTGGCCCAAACCCTGCAATTGGAGGTGGACGACCTCCTGCCCCTGCTCGATGCCGCAGTAATGCTCGGCTTTGCCGAGATAGCCGAGGGAGATGTGCACCTCACTGCCATTGGTAGGGATTTTGCCACCACCACGATCCAGAGGAGCAAAGATCTCTTTCGGCAGCAGGCCTTGGGCCGAATCCCGGTGCTGAGCAGCATTGTGAGCACTCTCAAGGAGAAAAAAAATCTGGCAATGCGCTCAGAATTCTTCCTGGGCATGTGGGACGACTATTTCCCCCTCAAGGAAGCGGAATCCCAGCTTGCAACAGCTGTTGACTGGGGCCGTTATGCCGAACTGTTTGAATACGACTCCAACGAAGGGCGCCTCTACCTCCCGGGCCATTAGGCCGACAAAACCATCCTCACCCCAGCAAAGCTGCTCCATCCAGCCGCGTGATCGCCACCACTCCGGGTCTGGGTAGCCGCCCTGGCAATCCCGAAGGCCAGTTAGAGCCAAGGGGTACCTGGCGCAACTGGTTAAACGGCTGATGGCTCCGATCCCTCAGTTGAAAGGCCTGGATCTCCTGATCACCCCGGCGATGGACACCATGATCCTCTCCGGGGTGCTGCACTGCCAGAAATAGTGTGGATTCCGTTTGATCAAAGCAGGGTCCGGTAAGTTCGCACTCCATGGGGCCAGTGGCAAACAGAAAGGCTTTGCCCGCCGAGAAACCCTTAGCCGGTAATAACCAACAAGAGTTATTGCCAAAGACGTCGAGTGTGCTATTGCTGGTTGATCGATCGGTGACCATCCAAATATTCCCGGACTTGTCAATTGCCAAGTTGTCGGGATTGGCAAATCCCAGGCCTCCCTCCCAGGGCAGGCCGCCGGTTGCCACCATCCGCCAGCTGAACGTTCCGCCTGGAACCTCAGGGTTTCCAGGCTGATCCTGCAGGCGCATCACCCAGCCATAGGGCCACTCAGGCTGCCCGGATGGACCGTGGAATAGGGCTGGATCGGCACGGCCACCTGCATCGGCGCCACCTGCGGTGAAGGTGATCAGCAGGTCTCCAGTTCTTGGATCCAGCTCAGTGTCTTCAGGCCGTGCCAATGGCGAGGCACCTACGGCGTTGGCTGCCAAGTGGGCGTCGATGAGAATGGCGCCAATTTGCTCATCTCCGCTCCCGAGATAAAGTTCTGCGAGGGTCTGGAAACGACTTCGATAGCCCTCCAGTTCGACATCACTGCGGATTTTTTCAACCCCTGCGCGGTTGCGATCGCTATGGGGTACCAGAGCGGGCTGGTCATAACCAAATCGCTGGAAATGGCTCGGAGGTAGGGGGTCGACCGCCGTGGTTGTTAGAAGGGGAATCCAGGAGCCAGTTCCATCCGGCTGAAGCTTGGCCACCTCAAGCCGACCGTTCTCCAGCAGATGGGAATTAGCTGGGTCTTTGGGATCTTGAATCGTGGCCGCACTCACGAAGCGATAGAGGTGGCCTCCGTAGCGGTCACAACCGGAATACACCACGAGCGATTCATTGGGGCGAGCCCTGACGGCAACGGCCTCGTGGCGAAATCGTCCTAGCCATGTGTGCTTAACAGCTGGTTGCTTCGGCTTTAGGGGATCGACCTCAACCATCCAGCCATATTTATTACCAGCCATGCCAAAGGGATTACCAAGCCCCTCCAGCCGCTCTCCATCAAAACGGAATGGACATTCGGCCGGCGGTGGCGAAGAGCCATCCGCAAAGACCGCCTCCACCACCTGATTTTGGAAATTCTCCTCAGCCGATAGAACGGTGCCCCAGGGGGTCTGGCCGCCAGCGCAGTTGGCGAAGGTACCGATCACCCGATCTCCCAGGCCATCGTTGTAACCCATGCGTTGTTGACGCCGGAACACCGCTGATGCAGGACCACTGGTGCGCAACTGCTCTTCGAACTTTTGCCATCCACTGAGTCCGGTGATACGTCGATCGAGCGCACCCGATTGGTGAAGCCAGCGACCCTCGGCATTCCTCTCGATGGTGGCAACCCCAATCCCGAGATCCATCAAGGCCGCACGGGCCACGGACATCACATTGGCGAGAAGCCCATCGCCAGCAGGCAAGGAACTGGCATCTACGCTGCCTCCACGACGGGACAGTTCATCGATCAGCGCCCTAAAAGGCAGGCTGAAGCCCATGACCTCCTCAAAGCCAGCACACCAAGATTTCGCACTGATGTACTCAAAGTTCACCGTGAGTACTCCTTGCTTCGAAGTCAGGGGCTGGAAGGCCAGATAGTCATTGTTGAAGCCGAAGCGACCATTCCCAAGCGAATCACCCCAGCTCAGTACCAGGTCACTGCGGTAGCCCTTGGGCACGACCAGCTTGTCCTGGATTGCGATCCTGGCGTAGTGGTGGCGCTGTTGAGCGGCAGTTAAGCCATCGGTCGGGAGGGGAATCGGGCCTAAAAGTGGTTCAAAAGGCTTGCTCTTTTCCCGCAAGGCCCCTTGTCTGCCCGCAACTGATCCGCCCACAAAAGATCCACGCGCATGGGATCCACCCGCATGGGATCCACCCGCAAACGGTGGTGTAGCGAAGCCAGCGGCGCCTAAACCAAGCAATTGGATGAGCAGGGCGCGGCGGTTCATGAATCAGAACGGCAGCTGGTGGGACTGCCATCCGCCACACCAGACCAGGTGCTCAGCTGGGCATCAGGTAGATCACTGAGCAACGAAAGGCGATCGCGCTTGGCGTCGTAGCTGGCGGCTGAAAAACCACCGATGGCAGCTCCGCTGAAGTTCTGCCGAGGCAGCGTTGTCTCCCAAACCTTTTGCCACCCAAACCAATGGGAACAGGCCGAACCACGAACAAGCAGGGCGGCAAAAGCAAGACCCAGCACTGTCTAACGATGGATAAAAGAGCGTTTCGATGGAGCCTCTCTAGCAGTCACGCCCTAGAGGTCGCCCTCCACATCCGTCTGGATTGTGCAATCTGAAAGGGGGTAGCTGACGCAGAGAAGGGCGAACCCACTAGCAATCTGGTCGTCGTCGAGGAAGCTCTGGTCTTCCTGACTGACGCTTCCCTCGAGAATTTTGCCAGCGCAAGTGCTACAGGCCCCTGCCTTACAGGAGTAGGGAAGGTCGATTCCGGCCTCCTGGGCAGCATCGAGAATGAAGGTGTCGCTAGGGCAGGAAAAGCTCGCTCCG
>CAIYSK010000087.1 GCA_903928835.1 uncultured cyanobacterium | reverse complement strand
TGTCCAACTGGATCCCACCTTCCAGCCCCACTTTGCCCTCTACGACGGTTTGGTGTTGAAGCTCGTTTGCCATGGGCCGGAGGCCCCGGTTGAACTGGCCAGCGGCGGCCGCTACGACGCCTTGGTGGGGCGGTTCTGCGGCGACTCCAGCCTTGCCGCAGGCATGGGTTTTGGATTCAACGTGGAGGCGATTCGGGAGTTGCTTGATGCAGCTATGGATCACCCGCTAACGCCCGGTCCCCTGCTGGTTGCCTACGGCCATTGCAACGACCTGGCCCAGGCCCTGGATGCCCTCGAAGCGCTGCACCAAAAGGGTTTTCCTGCCGAATTACTCAGTGATCCCGTTGCCAGCCAAGGCGATGCCGAATCCCTTGCCCAGTTGCGCGGTTGTGCGGGGCTGCATTGGGTTGGTCCCTAGGATTTAGTTCCTTCGACGCCTATTTGGCGCCTTCTGAGCCATGGCCCACACCATCGTGACCGACGTGTGTGAGGGGGTGGCCGACTGCGTGGATGCTTGCCCTGTGGCCTGCATCCACCCGGGTCAGGGAGCCAACCTCAAGGGCACCGGTTTTTACTGGATCGATTTCGATACCTGCATCGATTGCGGCATCTGCCTGCAGGTGTGTCCCGTGGCTGGGGCCATTCTCCCCGAGGAGAAACCCTCCCTCCAACGGGCTAGCTGAAGTAATGGCTTGCTTAGGCCTTTGCCGGTTGAGCAGGGTTCGGGGAACCCACCATCGCTGGGATTGAGTCGGGACCATTGCCATCCGTAGGGTCAGGCCACTAACACGACCTGCCATGACGGTGCTGGAACAAGGCCAGATTCAGATCCACACCGAGAACATCTTCCCGATCATCAAGAAGGCCGTTTACAGCGGCCATGAGGTCTTTCTGCGGGAATTGGTGAGCAATGGCGTCGATGCCATTAGCAAGCGGCGCATGGCCTCCATGGGCGGTGACTGCAGCGAGGGCCCAGAAGCCTCCATCAGCATCAGGATCAACCGCGAAGCCAACACGCTCACCATTTCCGACAACGGCATCGGCATGACCGCCGATGAGGTCAAGCGCTATATCAACCAGGTGGCGTTCTCCAGCGCCGAAGATTTCCTCGAAAAATACAAACAGGAAAGCGACGCCATCATTGGCCACTTCGGCCTGGGTTTCTATTCCAGCTTCATGGTGGCCAAGCAGGTGGAGCTGGTCACCCTCAGCGCCAGACCCGATAGCCAGGCCGTGCGCTGGAGCTGCGATGGATCGCCGAATTTCAGCCTGGAGGCTGCCGAACGCAGCGAACCCGGCACCGACGTGATCCTCCATTTGATGGATGAAGAGCTCGAATACATCGAGCCCTCCCGCATCCGCACCCTGATCACCACCTATTGCGACTTCATGCCCGTGGAGGTGCAGCTGGAGGGTGAAACGGTCAACAAGCGGGAAGCCCCATGGCGCAAGAGCCCCCGGGACCTCACCGACGACGACTACATCCAGCTGTATCGCTACCTCTACCCCTTCCAGGGGGACCCCTTGCTTTGGGTGCACCTCAACACCGACTACCCCTACAACCTCCAGGGAATCCTCTACTTCCCCAAATTGACGGGCCGGGCCGATTGGGAGAAGGGCGAAATCCGCCTCTATTGCAACCAGGTGTTTGTCAGTGACTCCATCAAGGAAGTGGTGCCCCGCTACCTATTGCCCCTGCGGGGCGTGATCGATTCGCCCGATATTCCCCTCAATGTCAGCCGCTCGGCCCTGCAAACCGACCGGCGGGTGCGCTCGATTGGCTCGTTCGTGGCCAAGAAGGTGGGTGATCGGCTCAAGCAACTCCATCAGGAGGAGCCCAAGCGCTATGCCGAGATTTGGGAATCCCTGGCCCCCTTCATCAAGATCGGCGCCATGGAGGACGACAAATTTGCTGAGCAGGTTGCCGATCTGGTGCTGTTTGCCACCTCTGCTGCCGCCCAAGAAGGCGGCGAAGCTGAGTTGGCCAACCCCGATCCGATCCCCGCAGAAGGGGGCAAATCCTTCACGACCCTGGGGGGCTACCGCAGCCGATTATCAGCTGATCACGCCTCGAGAATCCTCTACTGCACGGATGAAGCAGGCCAGGCGGGTCCCCTGGCCCTCTGGAAGGGTCAGGGCGCGGACGTGCTGCTGGCAGACACCTTCATCGACACCCAATTCATCCCCTGGCTGGAGATGCGCCATGGGGAGCTGAAGTTCCAACGGGTTGACGCGGAGCTCGACGACTCGCTGCAAGACAAGGAGAGCGAAATCAGTGATGCCGATGGCAAGGATGCTTCTGAAAAGGTTCGCGACCTGTTCAAGGCAGCCCTAGCCAACGACAAAATCACCATCCAGGTGCAAGCCCTCAAGGGCGAAAACGCCCCTGCAGCTCTGATTTTGCTGCCTGAGCAAATGCGCCGCATCAACGACATGGGCGCCCTGATGGAGCAACGCCTACCTGGGCTTCCGGATCACCATGTGCTCTTGATCAACCGCAAACACCGCCTGGTGGA
Source organism: uncultured cyanobacterium (assembly GCA_903928835.1). Classification (GTDB taxonomy): domain Bacteria; phylum Cyanobacteriota; class Cyanobacteriia; order PCC-6307; family Cyanobiaceae; genus Cyanobium_A. Next base: position 974 of record CAIYSK010000087.1, on the reverse strand, counting down.
AGGGTTGCTCAAACTCAGCGCCGGATCCGTGATCACCACCTCAGGCGGATCGGCCGGTGGATCTCCAAGCCAGGAACTGGCCACGGGCCTCGGGCGCCATGTCTACGAGATGGCGCGACTCGCTGTCGGTGGGCTGGAGCCCAACGAATTGGCCGGCTTCCAGCAGCGCAGTTGCGATCTGATGGGGCAGCTGATGGATCGGGGCCTCTGAGGCTCAAGGTTTAAGGGTTCCAGCCCCGGGCACAACCCTGCCCAAACCTGCTGCCCCGGTGAGGGTCTGCCCCTTTGGTAAGATCTTTGTCTGGGCAAAGCCCAAAGTCCATTGGGTTCCAGCCCAAATTCATCGAAAAGGTTGATTGTCATGTCACGGGTTTGTCAGCTCACCGGCAAGCGCGCCAACAACGGCATGGCTGTTAGCCACTCCCACGTGCGCACCAAGAAACTCCAACAGGTGAACCTCCAGGAGCGTCGCCTCTGGTGGGCCGAAGGCAAGCGTTTCATCAAGCTGCGTGTGTCCACTAAAGCCCTTAAGACCATCCTGAAAAAGGGCTTGGGAGCCTATGCCAAGGAATTAGGCATCAACCTCGCCAAGATCTGAACTTTCCATGCGGCGTCGCGCATTATTCAGCGCGGCTCTTCAGGGAGTTCGCAGCTCCAGTTCGTTACTTGCCATGGGCATCGGACTCTCAAGCCTGTTGGCCAAAAGCCAGCAGGCTTTTGCTTTGGGTGGGACCCTGCCTGAGCTGGATGCTCAAGCACCGGGTTTCAACCTCGCTGGCGTGACACCAAGCAGGCCAGGACAAGTCAGCACCGCGGTAGGGACCCAACGCCAGCTGGCGGACTTTTCTGGGCAATGGCTGGTTCTTTACTTTTACCCAAGGGATTTCACCGAAGGCTGCACCATTGAAGCCCGGGGGTTTCAACAGGATTTAGGCCTGTTCCACAAGGCTGGAGCTGAAGTGGTGGGAATTAGT
>CAIYSK010000086.1 GCA_903928835.1 uncultured cyanobacterium | reverse complement strand
TGCCAGGCCATGGATGAGTAGGGGGTCGGCGATGGCATCGCCCACGGTCATTTGGGGGTTGAGGCAGGCCAGGGGGTCTTGAAACACCATCTGGATACGCCGGCGTTTCTGGCGGAGGGCGGATCCTTTGAGGCGGCGTAAATCCTGGCCTTCGAGCCGCACGCTGCCGCCCCGCACTGGTGTGAGACCCATCAGGGCGCGGCACAGGGTGCTTTTGCCGCAGCCCGAGGCGCCAACTAGTCCGATGGTTTCGCCCCGCTGCAACCGCAAGCTCACCCCATCCACCGCGGGCAGCCAGCGCCGCTGCCAGGGAAGGGAGGGCAGCGGATGCCAGCAGCGCAACGCTTCAATCTCCAGGAGCACAGGAGCGGCGGCTGGGGCCACGCTCTGGGCACCTTCCCGCTCCCGCGCCTTAGAGACCAACCGTTGGGCTAGGGCGGATTGGGGGGCCGTGAGGAGCTGGTGGGCGCTGGCTTGCTCGACCCGTTTCCCCTGGTCGAGCACGGCGATTTGATCGCAGCAGCGGCCCGCCATGGCCAGGTCGTGGCTGATCAGCAGTAGGGCGCTGCCTGCTTCCTCGCAGAGCTCCTGGAGTTCGGCCATCACTTGGCCGGCTACGGCCACATCCAGGCTGGTGGTGGGTTCATCGGCGATCACCAGGCTGGGCTCGAGGGCCATGGCCAGGGCAATGGCCAGCCGTTGACGCATGCCCCCGCTGAACTCATGGGGGTAGCTGCCGTAGCGCGTTGGGCTGATCCCCACCCGCTCCAGGAGCTCTTTGGCCCGGCTTTGAATCCGCTTGTGGCGCCAGCTCGAGCGGTGGGCCTCGAGGGTGTCGGCTAGATGGTCACCAATGGTGAGCAACGGGTTGAGCCGGGTCATGGGGTCCTGGAACACCAGGCCCACCGCTTCTCCCCGCAGGCGTCTTAGGGCAGGGCGTTTCAGTTGCCTCGGGTCTTGGCTTGCCAGTTCCAGCTGCCCGGTGCAGCGGCTGCCTGCCGGTAAAAGCTGCAGCACGGCGCGGGCCACGGTGCTCTTGCCGCAACCGGAAGGGCCCACCAAGGCCAGCCGCTCCCCGGCCTTGAGGCTCAGATCCAGGCCATCCAGGGTGGGAAGCGCAGCCCCGGGGTAGTGCACCACCAGGTTGTTAATCGTGAGCACGGGCCTGGTCATCGCCCCAGCTTGGATCCGCAGACCAGCACATCTGTGGATTTGTGTCGGCGGCTGCATACGATGGAAAAAGTCCGCAGGCTGGGATGCTCAGGGCCATCCACGATCTGGAGCCCCCACAGCTGGATCCGCAGCTGGATCCAGCTCCGCAGCTCAGGCGCCCGATTCAGGCGCCTTCGGATTACGGGGTGCCCTTGCCCGAGTGGCTGCAGCGCTGCATCGAGCACGCTCCCCCTGGTTCCGGCGACAGCTGCCCCACGGATGGGGAAGCGCTGCTGGCCGCGGCTTTTGATTTTGCCTATCAACTCCACGAGGGTCAGTTTCGGGCCACCGGCGAGCCCTACATCATCCATCCGATCGCGGTGGCGGACCTGCTGCGCGATATCGGCGCTAGTCCGGGGGTGATCGCGGCTGGATTCCTCCACGACGTTGTCGAGGACACCGACGTCATCCCCGAGGAAATCGAGCAGCATTTTGGGGCGGAGGTGCGGGCCCTGGTGGAGGGCGTCACCAAGCTCGGTGGCATCCATTTTACGAACCACACCGAAGCCCAGGCGGAAAACCTGCGCCGCATGTTCCTGGCGATGGCCAGTGACATCCGGGTGGTGCTGGTCAAGCTGGCCGACCGGCTCCACAACATGCGCACCCTGGGTGCCCTCAAGCCCGAGAAGCAGCAGCGCATTGCCCGCGAAACCCGGGAGATCTACGCCCCTTTGGCCAATCGCCTTGGGATTGGTCGACTCAAGTGGGAACTCGAGGATCTGGCCTTCAAGATTCTCGAGCCCGAGGCCTTTCGGGATGTGCAGCAGCAGGTGGCCACCAAGCGCAGTGAGCGCGAGGAGCGCTTGGGGGTCACGGTGCAACTGCTGCGCGACCGCCTCGCCGCCGTGGGCCTGGATGGGGTGGAGGTGAGCGGCCGGCCCAAGCACCTCTATGGCATCTGGAGCAAGATGCAACGCCAGCAGAAGGCTTTCCACGAGATCTTCGACGTGGCAGCCCTGCGGATTCTCTGCCCGAATCTCGAGAGTTGTTATCGGGCCCTGGCGGTGGTGCATGACACCTTCCGCCCCATTCCTGGCCGCTTTAAGGACTACATCGGCCTGCCCAAGCCCAATGGGTACCAGTCGCTGCACACGGCGGTGATCGGTCGCCATCGGCCCATTGAGGTGCAGATCCGCACCGCCGACATGCACCAGATGGCGGAGTACGGCATTGCCGCCCACTGGAAATACAAGGAAGGGGGCTCCCCCGCCAGCGCGGGCGACACGGAGCGCTTTAACTGGCTGCGCCAGCTGGTGGATTGGCAGAAGGATGACGGTGGCCAGGACAGCAGCGACTACCTCGCCTCGATCAAGGAAGACCTCTTCGATGAGGAGGTGTTTGTGTTCACCCCCAACGGCGATGTGGTGGGCCTGCGTAAGGGCTCCACAGCCGTGGATTTCGCCTACCGGATCCACTCCGAGATCGGTAACCATTGCCAGGGGGTGCGGATCAACGATCGGCTTTGCCCCCTGGCCACCCCCCTCCAGAACGGCGATTTCGTGCAGGTGATCACCGCCAAGGCGGCCCATCCCAGCCTCGATTGGTTGAACTTCGTGGCCACCCCCACGGCCCGCAATCGCGTCCGCCAGTGGTATAAGCGCAGCCACCGCGACGAGAACATCAGCCGCGGTACCGAGATGCTCGAGCGCGAGGTGGGCCGGGAAGGCTTTGATGCCCTGCTCCATGGGGAGGCGATGGCCAAGGTGGCCAAGCGCTGCAACCTGGTCGGCACCGAAGACCTGCTGGCGGCCCTTGGCTTTGGTGGTGTCACCCTGCACCAGGTGCTCAACCGCCTGCGGGAAGAGATCCGTCTGGCCTCCGAAGCCGCTGCCCCGGTGCTGAGCAATGAGCAGGTGGCAGCGGGGGTGGGCCCGGCCCATGCGGACCATCCAACCCCCCTGGCCCCCGGCGGCGCGAGTCCGATCCAGGGTTTAGAGGGTTTGGATTACCGCCTCGGCGGTTGCTGTAGCCCCTTGCCGGGCGAGGGGATTGTGGGGGCGGTGGCCCTGGGCAACCACGGCATCACGATCCACCGTCAAGACTGCGCCAACGTGGCCCAAGTGCCTTCCGAGCGGCGGTTGCTGGTGGATTGGAATCCCGCTTCAACCGCCCAAAACCGCCGCTACCCCGTGCAGCTGAGGATCGAGGTGTTGGATCGGGTCGGCGTTCTCAAAGACATCTTGATGCGCCTCTCCGACCACCGCATCAACGTCAGTGACGCCCGGGTGCGCACCGCCGCAGGCAAGCCCGCCCGGATTGATTTGCGTGTGGAACTCGACAGCGCTAGCCAACTCACCAACACCATGAACCAAATCGGCTCGATGGCCGATGTGCTCGACATCTGCCGGATGGGAATTGGTTAAAGCGCCTTGATTGATTGGTTGGCAGCCCAGTGCCCTTCGCTACAGCTTGGTCTGGCTTCTGTGATTACAACGGCTCCAGCCTTCGCGAGCCGAGCCATGACCGCCGAGCAAGCGGCCCAACTGATTGACAGCACCCTCGATTTGGTGCACCAGCGCC
>CAIYSK010000085.1 GCA_903928835.1 uncultured cyanobacterium | reverse complement strand
TTGACTGGAATTGTTTCCACTCAATTTTCTCGACCGAGCTCGCCGCCAAGGTCAGGCCAGTTGTAGTTTCGCTCTCTCAGCCCCGGCTGCTCCCTAGGCCCATTTTTGCTGCCATGCCTGAAGCGCTTGCCTACAACCTCAACTTTCTGCATCCGTTGTTGATGTGGAGCCTATTAGCTCTTGCTGGCTACGGCATGTTCTTGGGCATCAAGGCCAAGCGCACCCGCACGGCGGATCCCGAGGCCCGCAAACAGTTGATCAAGGGGCAATTCGCCAAGCGCCATTTCCAGATTGGCAGCGTTTTGCTGGCGATCATGGTGATCGGCACCTTTGGGGGCATGGCCGTCACCTACCTCAACAACGGCAAGTTGTTTGTGGGGCCCCACCTGCTTGTGGGGATCGCCATGACTTGCATGATTGCGATCGCTGCGTCGCTCACGCCCTTGATGCAACAGGGCAATCTGATTGCCCGCAAAGCCCATGTGGGCCTAAATATGGGTCTGATGACCTTGTTCCTCTGGCAGGCCGTCAGTGGCATGCAGATCGTGGCGAAGATCTGGGAAAACCGGCCGGCCTAAAATCTGGCCCGCTGCCTGGGGGGGCATTCCAGGCCATGGCTGGCGTGGAAGTCCTCTTGAACCTTCCAGGTGAGTTTGCGGGAAATCTGGCGCACAATTTGTTTAAGCAAGTGGTCGCCGCTGCTTTGAACCAGGCTGTCTGGGAGCAAGGTGATCACTCCAGGGAGTTGGATCCAAACACTCAAATCCAATTCCCACCGGACGAGGGTGAGCACTTCGGGGTCTCCAGGGCTTGCGCTGGGTTCCTTGAGTTGGAGGGAGGCGTTGAACTCCACGTCGTAGAGGCCCTCGAGGCTGGTCTCGCCAGCCGGGATGGGCACCGTGATGATGCGATACACCCCCTGGCTTTGGGGGAGCAGCTCGAGGCCAATGGTGGGCTCCACGTCGAAGCCAAAGTTGCCAAAGCGTCCGAGCGTGAGCAGATAGCCATTCGTGCCGATGGGGCTCACCTGCATCGGTGCCGCACAGCGCCGGAACCATGCCCCATGGCTATCCAGGTAGGCCTGCACCACAGGAGCTGGCGCCCGCATTTCCATCAGATCGGAAAAGCTGCTGGTGTAACAGCGCACCCGTGGATCATCGATTTGGCGCAGGCTCAGCATGGGCGAGGACTCTGCCGGGGATTGGACTGCCATCGCGGTTGCTGGCGTTCGTGACGACGACAGCAAGGAAAGCAACGGCGTCACGACTGGCGAAACAAGGAGAACAATCCCGAAGGAGCGCTCGGGCCTGGCGGCGAGGGGTCTCGACCGTTGGAGGTGGCTGGACCGTTTGACGCGGCTGAACCTTTAAACAATGTAAAGCCCCCCGGTTGGGCCTTAGGCCTCCGTCAAGGCCACCATGCGCTCAATGATGTCCTCCACCACGCGGTCGGGGGTGGAGGCGCCGGAGGTGATGCCCACACGGATCGGCCCCTCAGGTAAAAACGGACGTTCCGTTTCCAGGGCACTGCCCAGGGGCATGTGCTCGATTTGGTTGCCAGGACCAATCCGCTCTGGAGTGTCGATGTGAAAGGAGCGGATACCTCGGCTGACGGCGATTTCCTGCAGGTGGGTGGTGTTGGAGGAGTTGTAGCCGCCGATCACCACCATCAAATCCAGGGGCTCATCGACCAGGGCAAACATGGCGTCCTGGCGTTCCTGGGTGGCGTCGCAGATGGTGTTGAAGGCCAGGAAATGCTCGCTCAGCTCAGCTGGGCCGTAGCGCTGCAACATCGTGCGCTCAAACAGGCGGCCGATCTCTTCGGTCTCGCTTTTGAGCATCGTGGTCTGGTTGGCGACGCCCACGCGGGCCAGATCGCGATCCGGATCAAAGCCAGGGGAGCAGGCCTTGGCGAACCGGGCCATGAAGGCGTGCCGATCGCCTCCCTCCAGGATGTAGTCGCACACCATTTGGGCTTCGGCCATGTCGAGCACCACCAGATAGGTGCCGGCAAAGGATGAGGTGGCCAGGGTTTCCTCGTGCTTCACCTTGCCGTGGATGATTGAGGTGAAGGCGTGTTTTTTGTGTTTCTCCACGGTGTTCCACACCTTTGACACCCAGGGACAGGTGGTGTCGACGATGTGGCAGCCGCGTTCATTGAGCAGCTGCATTTCCTGCACGGTGGCGCCAAAGGCAGGCAGGATCACCACGTCGCCGCTGGCCACTTCAGAGAAGTCCTTCACGCCGCCCTCAACCTGGATGAATTGCACGTCCATCTCGCGGAGATGGTCATTCACGGAGGGATTGTGAATGATTTCGTTGGTGATCCAGATGCGCTCGGTGGGGTAGTGCCGGCGGGTTTCGTAGGCCATGGCCACAGCCCGTTCCACGCCCCAACAAAAACCAAAGGCCTCGGCCAGGCGAATCGTGAGCCGACCGCGGTGTAATTCGTAGCCGCTTTCGCGCAGCTTGGCGATCAGGTCGCTTTGGTAGGCCTGCTCGAGGCTCCCGGCTACTTCTTCACCGAGGCCAAAGCCGCGGCGGTTGTAGCGCTCCGAATGGTGCAGGGAGCGTTTAAAGGCGCGGGTATCCACGAAGGCCGCTACTGGGGGTGCGCAAACTCTATGGGCGCCCCATGCCGCCGGTTGGTCTCCCTAGGCGGGCCCCCTGGCTTCAACCTGGGCGAGCCCAAGCCAGGACACGCTCGTCTTGGAAAAGGCATAGGTGCAGGGCAGCACTTCCACGCCGGCTTCCAGAGCCTCGCGGAAGAGGTCTCCGTAGCGAGGATCGGCCGAATCCCCTGGGGCAAAGCGGGTGACATCGGCCCGGCTCAAGCAAGGCACAAGCACGGCCCGGGCTTCGGGGAGGAGGGCCTTGAGCTCCACCAGATGCTTTTGCCCCCGCTCGGTCACGGTGTCGGGGAAGAGGGCGAGCTCCCCCTGGGTCCAAGTGGTGTTTTTGACTTCGAGATAGATCGGCCTGGGATCGCGGGCACCTTCCCCGGGGGTGAGCAGCAGGTCGATGCGGCTGCGGCGACCTTCCCCGTAGGGCACCTCAGGCTTGATGGCGCCAATCGGCCCAAGCCAGGGCTCCAGGCATCCGGCCTCGATCGTGGCGCGCACCAAGGTGTTGGGTAGGGCTGTGTTGATCCCCACCCAGAGCTCGTCGCCATGGGCGCCAAGGACCTGGGCTTGCTCCCAGGTCCAGGCCAGCTTGCGGGTGGGTGAGGGGGCGTGGCGGAGGCGGACCCGGCCGCCGGGGTGCAGCACGCCCGTCATGGGGCCGGTATTGGGGCAATGGGCGGTCACCAGGTCGCCGTTGTCGAGTTCCACATCGGCTAAGAAGCGTTTGTAGCGCTTCACCAAGGTGCCCTCCACTAGGGGCCCGAGCTGGAGGATTTCGATGGGTGTGCCCGCGGTTTTCTCGGTGGCCATGGTTGGAGGGCTGGGGCAAGCCCGCCATACTGCCGGCCATGAGTCGATCGCTGCGCCGGATTGCCTTGATCGTGGCCGTGGCCACTGCCCTCAGCAAGGTGGCGGGCCTGGTGCGGCAACAGGTGATTGCGGCGGCCTTTGGTGTGGGTGCCGCCTATGACGCCTACAACTACGCCTATGTGCTGCCGGGCTTTTTATTGATCCTGCTTGGGGGGATTAACGGCCCCTTCCACAGCGCCATGGTGAGCGTGCTGGCCCGGCGACCCCGGGAGGAGGGGGCCCACGTGCTGGCGGCGATCAACACGATCGTGGGGGCGGGCCTGATTGGGGTCACCCTGGTGTTGCTGGTGGCGGCGGATCCCTTGATCACGCTCGTGGGTCCAGGCCTCGATGCCGAACGCCATGCGATCGCCGTGCTTGAGCTGCGCTGGATGGCGCCGATGGCCCTCTTTGCCGGCTTGATCGGCCTCGGCTTTGGTGCACTTAATGCCGCCGATGTTTTTTGGTTGCCTTCGGTCAGCCCGTTGCTCTCCAGCGTCGCGGTGATTGGCGGCCTTGGCCTGCTTTGGTGGCAGCTAGGTCCGGCCCTTGCCCTTCCCCAGCAGGCCGTGCTTGGGGGCATTGTTTTGGCTGCCAGTACCACCTTGGGGGCGCTGTTGCAGTGGTTGATTCAGCTGCCTGCCCTGGCCAAACAAGGGCTGAACAAATTCCAGCTGGTTTGGGATTGGAAGCACTCCGGGGTCCAGGAGGTGCTGCAGGTGATGGGCCCAGCCACCCTCTCCTCCGGGATGCTGCAGATCAACGTGTTTACGGATCTGTTTTTTGCCTCAGGAATCCTTGGCGCGGCCGCCGGCCTTGGCTACGCCAACTTGTTGGTGCAGACACCCTTGGGCCTGCTCTCCAATGCTTTGCTGGTGCCGCTTTTGCCTGTGTTCGCCAGGCTTACGGCCCCTGCCGATCGCCCGGCCCTCATTGACCGGATCCGCCAGGGCTTGATGCTCTCGAGCGCCAGCATGCTGCCCCTCGGCGCCCTATTTGTGGCCCTGGCCGGGCCGATTGTGGCCCTTGTCTACGAGCGCGGTGCCTTCGACCACCAGGCCGCCGAGATTGTGACCAGCTTGCTGATGGCCTATGGCTTTGGCATGCCGGTGTATCTGGGGCGCGATGTGTTGGTGCGGGTGTTTTATGCCCTTGGCGATGGCACCACGCCGTTTCGGTTGTCGGTGGCAGGCATTGGCCTCAATGTGATCTTCGACTGGATGTTGGTGGGTGGGCCCACCCCCTGGGGCCAGCAGCTGCCTGCTTTTAATTTCGGTGCCCCTGGGCTGGTGTTGGCCACGGTGGGGGTGAATGCCATCACCTGCCTGGCGCTGCTTTTGGCCCTTCAATCCCGGTTGGGTGGTTTGCCATTGCGGGTCTGGGCCCGAGATTCGCTTCTGCTCCTCGGTGCGGCTGCGGTGGCTGGCGGGGCGGCTTGGGTCCTGGCCTCGTTTGTGGCTTGGCCCCAGGGGGTGGCGGGCCTTGGCCTACAGATGGTCCTGAGTGGCGCCATGGGTCTGGCAATTTATGGATGGATGGCCACAGCAGCCGGAGTGCCAGAAGCGCAGCAGTTGGCGAACCAGCTCCTTTCCCAGTTGAAGCGCCGGCTACCGATGGCTTAGTTGCTGAGTTGACTTGGTCGCTGAGTTGGTTTAGTCGCTGAGTTTCACGCAGCGCTCTTCCCTGACCTGCACAGGGATCTCGAGGTGGGAGCGACCCAGCATCTTGGGGCCCTCCACGGACAGGATGCGAGCTTCAATCCCAAATTCTTTGAAAGCGGTTTCCATCTCCTGGATCAGCGCCTTTTCCACCTGGGCTTCGGCATCGACGACCTTGCCGATCAGGCGACTCCCCAGGGGGCCAATCCTCTGGCGCATGACTTCGCGAGCATTGGTGACCTCGATGACCAGCACAGCCCGCATTCAGGTGGGGCAACCCTATCGGCAAAAGGGGTCGAGAACCTCTTCCAGATCACGAAGCTGGCCGGCTGGTATCAAGCGGGCCAAGGGCAGCCTGGTGGCGCTACCTCCAATCGGCACTTGAACGGCCTCAAGGGCTTGCCGGGCGGCAATGGAGGCGCCTTGGCTAAGGCGTGCCGAGCATTCAATGGCTAGGGCTTGGGCAAGGCCTGCATCCTTGAGATACAAATGCCAGCCGGCTACCTGAAGATAGAGGCGATCACCAAGGGCTAGTTCCAAGTCACGCAGGTCGCTGGCGCTGAGGGTCATGGTTCGAGTTGTTCACCGCTTGGCCGCATGCTGATCACCACGCCGGCGTGGAGCACCAGCATGGCTAGCCACGTCAGGGTGAGCCAGTTCAGGTGGGTCCAGGGGTGGCGCAGGTTTTGAACCACCCAGAGGCCGCTGTTGAAGGCGGCAAACAGGCCTGCATGCAGGGTCAGATTGACGATTCGATCGAAATGCCGGTAGGTGGGGTCTTCGGGATTGGCAGGGCCGTACCAACGGATCGGCATGGTGAAGGGGGTGAGGGGTTTGACGGATGGGCACCCCATGCGGTGAGAATGGGAACCATGCGCTTGTAGCTCAGCGGATTAGAGCATCTGACTACGGATCAGAGGGTCGGGAGTTCGAATCTCTCCAGGCGCGCTTCTTCATTCAACTCCTCCTCACCTTCTTGCTGGGGAGGCGCCGCCCTCGGGCGGTTTTTTTTGTGTGCTCACCAAGGCGTACAGGCTGGTCGTCTTTTCTTACGATCGGTGCAATCTCCCTGGCGATCGATGCCTGAATTTGGTGGCGCAGCCATGAACCAGTCCTTGGCACAGGCTGATCCCGCCATTTGTGGCCTGATCCAGAAGGAGTTGGAACGGCAGCAGGGCCACCTGGAGCTCATTGCCAGTGAGAACTTCGCTTCGCGGGCGGTGATGGAGGCCCAAGGCTCGGTCCTCACCAACAAGTACGCCGAAGGCTTGCCCGGCAAGCGTTACTACGGCGGTTGTGAGCATGTGGATGCGGTTGAGGCCCTGGCGATTGAGCGGGCCAAGGAGCTGTTTGGGGCGGCCTGGGCAAATGTGCAGCCCCACAGCGGCGCCCAGGCCAATTTCGCGGTCTTCCTGGCTTTGCTGAAGCCTGGCGACACGATCCTTGGCATGGATCTCTCCCATGGGGGGCACCTCACCCATGGCTCCCCGGTCAATGTGTCGGGCAAGTGGTTCAAAGCCGTCCATTACGGGGTGGATCCAGACACCCAGCAGCTCAATTTCGACACCATTCGCCAGCTGGCCCTGGAGCACAAGCCGAAGCTGATCATTTGTGGCTACTCGGCTTATCCGCGCAGCATCGACTTCGCCGCCTTCCGGACCATCGCCGATGAGGTCGGGGCCTATCTGCTGGCCGACATGGCCCATATCGCTGGCTTGGTGGCGGCTGGGGTCCATGCCAGCCCAGTGCCCCACTGCGATGTCGTGACGACAACCACCCACAAGACCCTGCGGGGACCGCGTGGTGGCCTGATCCTGTGTCGCGATGCGGACTTCGGCAAGCAGTTCGATAAGGCTGTGTTCCCCGGCACCCAGGGAGGCCCCCTGGAACATGTGATTGCGGCCAAAGCGGTTGCCTTTGGCGAAGCGCTGCAACCGAGCTTCCAGGCCTACAGCCAGCAGGTAGTGGCCAATGCCCAGGCCCTGGCAGCCCGCATGCAGGAGCGGGGCATCGCCGTGGTGAGCGGTGGCACCGACAACCACATTGTGTTGCTGGATCTGCGCTCGATTGGCATGACCGGCAAGTTGGCGGACCAGCTGGTTAGTGAGGTGCACATCACGGCCAACAAAAACACCGTGCCCTTTGATCCCGAGTCGCCCTTTGTGACCAGCGGCCTGCGCCTGGGCACGGCGGCCATGACAACCCGGGGCTTCGATGCAGCGGCCTTCAAGGAGGTGGCCGATGTGATTGCAGACCGACTCCTGCAGCCTGACGATGTCGCTGGGGCCCAGCGCTGCCGGGATCGGGTTTCGGCCCTCTGCGAGCGCTTCCCGCTCTACGGCAACCAGTTGGCCCTGCAGCCAGCCTGATCGCCCGTGAATCTCGCCCACAGTCCCAATGCCGCTGCCCTGCTCACGTTTTCCGTAGCGGCAGCGATGACAGCCTTGCTGGTGCCTGGGGTGCGAAAGCTCGGGCTGCATTGGGGTTTGATTGACGCCCCCGATGCCCGTAAACAACACACCACCCCCATGGTGCGGCTTGGCGGTGTGGGGATTGTGCTGGCCTTCAGCCTGTCGTTGGGCCTGGTCTGGAGTCTGGGTGGCTTTGCCGAGCTACCCACCACCAACGACCAATTGATCTGGACGACCTTGGCCGGGGCGCTGTGTTTCTTTTTCATTGGCTTGGCTGACGACCTCTTCGCCTTGCCTCCGCTGCCTCGCTTGGCGGGCCAGCTGGCCGTCTCGGCGGTGGCCTGGGGCGAGGGCGTGCGCATTGGCAGCATCGAGTTGCCCCTGGGTTTCATGGGCCATCCCAATGGCCTGTTGGTGCTGCCGGATTGGTTGAGCCTGCTGGCCACGGTGGTGTGGCTGGTGGGGATCACCAATGCGATCAACTGGCTGGATGGGCTGGATGGTTTGGCCGCCGGGGTGAGTGGCATTGCTGCCGTGGGGCTGCTCTCCGTGAGCTACAGCCTTCACCAACCCGCTGCGGGCTTGTTGGCCGCAGCGCTGGCGGGGTCTTGTCTTGGGTTCTTGCGCCACAACTTCAATCCCGCCAAGATTTTTATGGGGGATGGGGGCTCCTACTTCCTGGGCTTTGCCCTGGCAGCCGTCAGCATTATTGGTCCGGCTAAGGGCCTCACCAGCGTGAGCTTGCTGCTGCCGCTCTTGATCTTGGCCCTGCCCTTGGCCGACATGTCGGCCGTGATCATGGGCCGCCTGAGTGCAGGCCATTCCCCTTTCTACCCAGACCGTCGTCATTTGCATCACCGGTTGTTGCGCTCAGGTTTGAGTCATAGGCGCACCGTGCTGCTCATTTATGCCTTCACCCAATGGCTGGCCGCCCTGGCCTTGGTCGTGGTCAACGCTGAGATGCGTTTCCTCTGGCTGGCTTTGGCAACAGCCGTTTTGATCTGGGTGCTGGTGCGCTCCCGCCGCCAGCTGCACAAGCTCGACAAGGCCAAACGCACCGCAGCGGAACGTCCTTGAGCGGAACGTCCTTGAGCGAAACCAGCCTGTGAGCGCAGAAATCCTCTGCATTGGCACCGAGCTCCTCCTCGGCAATATCACCAACGGCAACGCCCGGTGGTTGGCAGAAGAGCTTGCCGGCCTGGGCATTACCCACCACCGCCAGGAGGTGGTAGGCGACAACCGTGAACGGGTGATGGCGGCTGTGCGCGAAGCTTCTAGCCGCTGTCGGCTGTTGATCACCACCGGCGGCCTGGGCCCCACCCCCGACGACCTCACCACAGAAGCCATCGCGGCCGCCTTTGACACGCCCTTGGTGGAGCATGGCGCGATCTGGGCCGATATCCAGGCCAAGCTCAGCGGCCGGGGCCGGCCTTGCGCCCCCAGCAATCGCAAGCAGGCCCTCTTGCCCCAAGGGGCCGAGGTGTTGCCCAATGCCACCGGGACTGCCCCGGGCATGATCTGGACCCCCTTTTCGGGGTTCACGGTGCTCACCTTTCCTGGGGTTCCCAGTGAAATGAGGGCCATGTGGCAGGCCACTGCCGATCCCTGGTTGCGGCTCAACGGGCTCGCTGATGGGCTGTTCGCCAGCCGCATGCTCAGGTTTTGGGGAGTGGGTGAATCCGCCTTGGCCGAGCAGGTAGCTGATTTGTTGGCTTTAGAAAACCCCACCGTGGCGCCCTACGCCGGAGCCGGTGAGGTCAAGCTGCGCATCACCGCCAGGGCCACCAACCTCCCGGCGGCGGAGGCCTTGCTGCAGCCCTTGGAGCAGGAGTTGCGCCAGCGCACCGGGGAAGCTTGCTTTGGCTCAGATGCCGATTCCCTGGCGTCGGTGGTGTTAGCGCTCCTGCGCCAGCGGGGCCAGACCCTGGCCGTGGCCGAGAGCTGCACCGGTGGTGGGATTGGGGCCGCCCTGGCGGCGGTGCCTGGGGCGTCGGATGGGTTCCTCGGGGGGGTGATTGCCTATGCCAACGCCGTCAAGCAGGCTGTTTTGGGGGTTCCCGCTGAGCTTCTGGAGCGCCATGGGGCCGTGAGTGATGCGGTGGCCCTTGCCATGGCCCAGGGCGCCCGCGAGCTGACCGGAGCCACCTGGGCGATTGCGGTGACGGGGATCGCCGGTCCAGGTGGGGGCACCGCTGAGAAGCCTGTGGGGCTGGTCCATATCGCCATCGCTGGCCCCGATGGCACCGCCTCGGAGGGCGTTCACTTTGGGGCTTTGCGGGGCCGTGATTGGATTCAAACCCTCACCGCCGGTGAGGCCCTAAATCGTTTGCGCCTCCAGCTGCTGGCTGCGTAACGCTTGCGGACTTGGTTTTAGGGTGATTCATTCCATTGGCTGCACTGTCCGTGAGCGCCGGCACCCTCTACGACAAGGTCTGGGATCTGCACCAGGTCGCCGAGCTGCCCGGGGGCTCGACCCAGCTGTTCATTGGCCTCCATCTGATCCATGAGGTCACCAGCCCCCAGGCTTTTTCAGCCCTGAAGGATTTGGGTTTGGCCGTTCGCCATCCCGAGCGGACCGTGGCGACGGTGGACCACATCGTGCCCACCACCTCCCAAGCCAGGCCATTCGCCGACCCGTTGGCCGAAGAGATGCTTGCCACCCTCGAGCGCAATTGCGCTGAGCACGGCATCAGCCTCCAGGCGATTGGCAGTGGCCGCCAGGGGATCGTTCATGTGATCGCTCCGGAGCTTGGGCTCACCCAGCCAGGCATGACGGTGGCCTGCGGTGATTCCCATACCTCAACCCATGGGGCCTTTGGGGCGATCGCTTTCGGCATTGGCACCAGCCAGGTGCGGGATGTGTTGGCTAGCCAGAGCCTGTCGATGGGCAAGCTCAAGGTGCGCCGCATCTGGGTGGACGGCCAGTTGCAGCCTGGGGTCTATGCCAAGGATTTGGTTCTCCACATCATTCGCAGCCTGGGGGTCAAAGGAGGTGTGGGCTACGCCTATGAATTTGCTGGCCCCGCGATTGAAGCGCTCTCGATGGAGGAGCGGATGACCCTCTGCAACATGGCGATTGAGGGCGGAGCCCGCTGCGGTTACGTCAACCCTGACGCCATCACCTTTGCCTATCTGCATGGGCGCCCATTCGCGCCGGCAGGGGATGCCTGGGATCGGGCCGTGGCCTGGTGGACCAGCCTGGCCAGCGGCGATCAGGCCATGTTTGACGATGAGGTGCGTTTCGATGCCGCGGCGATTGCTCCGACGATCACCTGGGGAATAACCCCAGGCCAGGGCATCGGTGTGGATGAGACCGTTCCCACCCTCGAGCAGACCGATCCCGATGAGCGGCCCCTGGCAGAGGAGGCCTATCGCTACATGGATCTGCAACCCGGCTCCCCGATCGCGGGAGTGGCCGTGGATGTGTGCTTCATCGGCAGCTGCACTAATGGCCGCCTGAGCGATCTGCAGGCCGCCGCCGCCGTGGCCAAGGGACGCCACGTGGCTCCAGGAATCAAGGCCTTTGTGGTGCCGGGATCTGAGCAGGTGGCAGCGGCTGCAGAAGCCGAGGGGCTCGACGCCGTATTCCGTGAGGCTGGTTTTGAGTGGCGCGAGCCAGGGTGTTCGATGTGTCTGGCCATGAACCCCGACCGGCTTGAGGGTCGTCAAATCAGTGCGAGTTCGAGCAACCGCAATTTCAAAGGGCGCCAGGGATCAGCCACTGGCCGCACCTTGTTGATGAGCCCGGCCATGGTGGCGGCAGCGGCAATTCAAGGCAAGGTGAGTGATGTGCGAGCCCTATTGCAGAGCTAAGTGCTGATCCGTTGCGGGCCAGACGGCTTGTGCTGGCCTCGTCAACATTCCTTTCTTTGACGTCTTTGATTCCCCAGATGACTGCTCCTTCCTTCCCGTTCGGCATCATTCCCCAGGTGGAGGGTCGGGCCGTGGTACTGGCCGGTGATGATATCGATACGGATCGGATTATTCCCGCCCGCTTTTTGAAGTGCGTCACCTTTGAGGGGCTGGGCGTCCAGGCTTTTGCCGATGATCGCGCTGAGCTCCAGGGGAGGCACCCCTTCGATCTGGAGAATTATCAGGGGGCGAGCATCCTGGTGGTCAACCGCAATTTTGGCTGTGGTTCCAGCCGCGAGCATGCCCCCCAGGCGCTGATGCGCTGGGGGATTCGGGCGGTGGTTGGTGAGAGCTTTGCCGAAATTTTCTACGGAAATTGCCTGGCTTTGGGTATTCCCTGTTTTACCGCCAGCCATGACCAAGTGCTTGCTTTACAGGCAGCAATTCAGGCTGATCCGGCTCAAACAATTTGCTTGGATCTGGGTGGCCTTCAGGCCTCGACCGCTGCTGGCCTGTCCTGGCCATTGGAGTTGGCATCTGGTCCCCGCCAAATGATGCTCACGGGCCAATGGGATGCCACCTCCCAGTTACTAGCCAATGATGGTTGCCTTCAAAAAACTGCGGCAAATTTACCTTATCTGTCTCAGTTTTGATTGAGCTCTGCCTGACCCCTTCTAAATTGGATTGCGGCGGATGGGAATGGATGATGATGCGGCTGTTGGCATGAAGGGAGCGCCGCTGCCATCAAAGTTGAAATCGTTGAGCTTGACTCGGATGCCACCAATCCCGTCATAGGGGCTGTAGTAGATGCCGAACTCGTAGGAACGGCGCTGCAGTTTTACCTCAAGGTAGGAATAGGAAACATCCCCGTTGTAGATCGATCCGGGATCGATGTTATAGGTTGCGCCCGCTTCGAGAACGAGGGGGCCATAAATTTGTTGTGCCACGCTAAACGAAGCGGTGCGAAGGTCGACTGCTCGATCAAAGCTAAAGGGACTCAGCCCATTGTTGAACGTGCCGGCGATTGAGGCGGCAATGCGGGTGTAATCAAAAAACGGCTTGTCAAAATGCCCTAGCGTTAAGGCGGGGCCTCCAAACAGCGTGAGTGTGTTTTGGTTGCTACCGTCTCCGTAGTTGGCAAGATTGCCGGAGGCACCAAAGTCCAATCTTAGGCCTGGAATGACGTAACTGGGTGAGTAGCGAAGTCCCGTGATCGATTCTGCTTTTCCAGCTATTGGCTTACCTTCCCAAATGGAGAATGAGGATCCAGCAGAGATGTTGAGTGTTGTGCGCCAAAGATTGCCAAGCGAGCCCGTGCTGAAAAGATTCGCCTGGTAATTTCCTGAGCGCAGTTGCCAATTCATGCCGATGGGATTGAAAAAGCTTTTCGGGTTGGTTGGGCTGGAAAGACTGGCATCTTTGTTTAATTCGGCG
>CAIYSK010000084.1 GCA_903928835.1 uncultured cyanobacterium | reverse complement strand
CCTTGCCATTCCGTGATATAAATTGTGTTATGCGAGCGCAAGGATTGACAAAGTTTGGATATTGTAGTACTAACGATTGGGCTTGTTATTCGCAAAATTGTCTTTTCTGATCAGGCGTATTGCTTCTTGATTTACTGGACCGTTCCAGGCCCGTTACGATTACACCTAGAGCCCATAGACTAAGACCAGGTTTCCCAAAACGCCAGTAACCAGTGTCCATAAAAACTTTTGCTGAGTTTGCTCAACGGGCCGACTATTCGCTGCTGGGTTCTCTGCATAGTGATCCCCAGTCGACCTCCGATGGAAGCGATCATCGGCCCCGGCAGGTGTATTCAGGCCATTATGTGCCGGTAACCCCCTCACCGATTCCATCGCCTGAACTTGTCGTTCACAGCCGAAGCCTTTTCCACGAATTGGGTCTGGCTGATGGGCTCGCCGACGACGAAGACTTCCTCCGTCTGTTCTCTGGCGACATCACCGTGGCGCGGGACCCGATGCGACCGTTTGGTTGGGCTACCGGTTATGCCCTCTCGATCTACGGCGCTGAATACATCCAGCAGTGCCCGTTTGGCACCGGCAACGGCTATGGCGATGGCCGGGCCATTTCCATTTTCGAAGGGGTCTTCAACGACAAACGCTGGGAGATGCAACTCAAAGGCGGAGGCCCGACGCCCTACTGCCGTGGCGCTGATGGCCGTGCCGTGCTGCGCTCCAGCGTGCGCGAGTTCCTGGCCCAGGAGTTCATGCATGCCCTGGGGATTCCCACCTCCCGGTCCTTGATGCTGGTGATGTCGCGGGCAGAAACCGTGCGCAGGCCCTGGTACTCCCCGAATTCCAGCTCATTGGATCCCGACATCCTCGTGGATAACCCTGCGGCGATCACAACCCGTGTTGCCCCATCCTTTTTGCGGGTCGGCCAGCTGGAACTGTTTGCCCGCCGCGCCCGTAGCCAGGCCCATCCCGATGCGCTGATCGAGTTGCAGATGATTGTTCAGCACCTGATTGAGCGCAACTACCGTCCTGAGATTGATCCGGGTTTGGCGTTCAGCGATCAGGTGGTTGAGCTGGCCCGATTGTTTCGCGGAAGGCTCACAGCCCTGGTTGCCCATTGGATACGGGTTGGCTTCTGCCAGGGCAATTTCAATAGCGACAACTGCGCCGCCGCTGGCTTCACCCTCGACTACGGTCCCTTCGGTTTCTGTGAACTGTTCGACCCCAGTTTTCAGCCTTGGACCGGAGGCGGAGAGCATTTTTGCTTCCTGAACCAACCGTTGGCCGCTGAAGCCAACTATCAGATGTTCTGGGCCTCCATCCGGCTGCTGCTCGAGGACAACCCCGAGGCCCGCTCAAGGCTTGATGAGATCCGAGACGGCTTCGCAGGCGTGATGCATCAGCAACTCGAGGCCATGTGGGCCAGCAAGCTCGGCTTGGCCAGTTATGACGCCGCCTTGGTGAACGGGCTTCTGCATCTGATGGCCCTCTCGCAGGTTGACTACACGATCTTTTTCCGCAAGCTATCTGCTATTCCTACTGCCATTCCAGCTGGCATTCCAGAGCAACTATCAAGCCTGAAGGAGAGTTTTTATTTTCCCAGTTCAGAGCAGCTTGATGGCCAATGGAGCCAATGGCTCCAGCGCTGGCACCACCACCTCTCCATCAGTGGCGACCCAGCCGTGACATCCGCAGCGATGCAACGCACCAACCCCAAAATCACTTGGCGCGAATGGCTGATTGCACCAGCCTATGACCAGGCCGCTATTGGTGATTTCAGCCTGATCCAGGATCTACAGGCGTTGTTCAGCCATCCCTACGACGGGCAACCCCAGGAAGTGGAGTCGCGGTACGACCGCTTGAGGCCCAGGGAATTCTTTAACGCCGGTGGCTTATCGCACTACAGCTGTTCGTCTTGAGTGGACCTGCTTGGAATTCCCCTTGATTCTCAGTTCCCGTTGCAATGTCCTACGGCCATCAGGTAGACGATCTTTCCAGGTGCCTCCTGGCTTTTCAGGTTTGGGGACTTGCGCAAATTGATCTGCTCATCGACGCAGGCGTTGTAGCGGCTATTCCTCACGGCACCTGGAATTTGCAACGCCGCAAGCACGATCAGGCTGATGGTGCTTAGTGCTGCCAGTACCGGATAGGCATGGGCACGCACCATTTCGCGCTGGCTCAGCTTCTCTCCATTGTGCTCGTTGCCCATGGTCAAGACCTGATGTTGAGCCCATTATCCCATCCAACACCGTGCAGAAGTTCGAGCGTTCCTGCCCGTCCATCGCCCCGATGACTTGTCCATCGCTGGCAACGATTCCCGTCGATCAAGTTGAGAACGATGTGGCCGCAGAGGCGGGTCCAGATCGCCATGAAGCGCTCGTAACCGGTGCCATTGGTGAAGCGGATCGGCTCACTGCCCATGGCCTGGCCTGGTCATCGAATGAGCCATGCCTAGACCGGATCTAGGAGAAGTCAGCTGATACCAAGGCTGTTCCCCCTGGGGACCCTGCTTCGCCCAAACCGGGCCAGTGCTGGCCTGTTTATCCAACTCGCCCCCATCACCATGATTCAGCGCGTTTTCTCCCTGCTGGCCTTCTTCAGCGTTCTTTTCTCCCTTTGGCTGCAGGCCCCTGTCCAGGCAGCTCCTTTTCCAGCAAGGTTTCACCCAGGTTTGATGGCCACCACCAACCTGGCTGTCAATCCGGCCTCGAAACCGAAGGGTGACCGTTCTGGAGACGCCACTGCCACAGCGCCTACGGGAGATCGCCTCGACCTAACCACCCCACCGACGTCTCCCGAAACTGGTGCTACCCACAGGGCCATTGAATTCTCTGATAGCAAGCATTCCTGATTGATAGCCAGGACAGATGCCAAGAGCCAGAAGCGGGCACCACTGCATCAACTGCGGAGGGGATCCACATCTCTGGGTGCCCAGGGCTGGATCCCCTGTTTAGGCATGGGAATGGCACCCCGTGTCGATCCTTTGCCCTCCATGCGATGAAAAGTTTGATTGTTGCCCTGATGGCTATCTTCACTCTGCTGACTTCGTTGCTCAGCCCCGTGCCAGCTCTAGCCCTTTCCAGCCCCAACAACAGCCTCGGGTCTCCCTATCCCCTACCGATGGTATTGATGACCAAAAAAATCGATGCGAAGGCCAAGACTGTCGAAGGCCGGCTCCAGTCGGCCGCAGGCGATCTCACAGGAAAAAATGGAGACAAGATCAAAGGTGCCGCCAAGCAGGTCCAGGGTTCGGCCATGAACACCGCGGCCAACCTGCAGAAGGCGAACAAGAACGCCGATAAAGCTTCTTGAGTTAACCTCCCCTTGAATTTATGCCTCCCTACTGGTGCGCCAGTTCCGCTCCCTCTCTGACGCATTCCATTCCAGGGGGCGCCGGTTGGGAGTGTTGGGGATGGTTGCTGTTACTCCGGGGTAAAACTTTTTAATTATCAAGGTTTGTAAGTGTCGAAGCTTGCAAGTATCAAACCTGACAGCATGCGGTGCATCAGAAGGCCATCCAGGCAAGGGCTTTATAGGATCACTGCCGTGTCAACTGCGCAAACTGACAAAACCCTGCCAGTTGCCTCGGAACTG
>CAIYSK010000083.1 GCA_903928835.1 uncultured cyanobacterium | reverse complement strand
GCCAACCCCACCCTGCTGGCCCGGCTGCCCAAGGCCGAATTGGAGAGCCTGCTGGTGGGCTACGGCTGGCAGCCCCTGTTTGTGGAGGGCTCCGAACCCATGGCGATGCACGCCGCCATGGCCAGCGCCATGGACACAGCCGTCCAGCGCATCCAGGCGATCCGCCGCACGGCCCGGGAGCAGCGCGAAAGCGGCCAGGACATCACCAGACCCGCCTGGCCCATGCTGGTGCTGCGCTCCCCCAAGGGCTGGACGGGCCCCAAGGAGCTGCACGGCCTCAAGCTCGAGGGCTTCTGGCGCAGCCACCAGGTGCCCCTGCCCAACCCCAAGCACGACCCGGAGCAGCTGGCCATGCTCGAGGCCTGGCTGAGGAGCTACCGGCCGGAAGAGCTGTTTGATGCCAACGGCAGCCTGATCGCCGAGCTGCAGGCGCTCTCACCCAAGGGCGATCGGCGCATGGGCTCCAATCCCCATGCCAATGGGGGCCTGCTGATGCGTCCGTTGCAGCTGCCGCCGATCGAGGCCTATGGGGTGGCGATTCCAGGGCCTGGGCTGATCGAGGCCGAAAACACCGCCCCCCTGGGGGAGCTGCTGCGCGATGCCATCGGCCTCAACCCCGATTCCCTGCGGGTGTTTGGCCCGGATGAAACGGCCTCAAACCGCCTGCAGGCGATCTACGAACGCAGTAAGAAGGTGTGGATGGAGGAGCTGCTCCCGGAAGACGGGGGCACCGATGGGGCAGGGGGAAGCGAACTGGCCCGCTTTGGGCGGGTGGTGGAGATGCTGAGCGAGCACACCCTGGTGGGGATGCTCGAGGGCTACCTGCTCACCGGGCGCCACGGGCTGTTCCACACCTACGAGGCCTTCGCCCATGTGATCGCCTCGATGTTCAACCAGCACGCCAAATGGCTGGAGAGCTGCCAGCGCCACGCGCCCTGGCGCGCCCCAAGTGGGGCCTGGAACTGCCTGATCTCCTCCACCGTGTGGCGCCAGGACCACAACGGCTTCACCCACCAGGACCCCGGCTTCATCGATCTAGCCGGCAACAAAAGCGGCGATGTGGTGCGGGTGTATCTGCCCGCCGATGCCAACTGCCTGCTGGCGGTGGCGGAGGTGGCCCTGGCCGAAACCGATGTCTGCAACATCATCGTTTCCGATAAGCAAGCCCACCTCCAATACCTGGAGTTGGAGCAGGCCCGGGCCCATGTGGCCAAGGGCATCGGCCTGTGGGAGTGGGCCTCCAACGACGATTGCGGCGACCAGGCCCATGGCGGCTACAAGGCCGATGAACCGGATCTGGTGATGGCCTGCGCGGGGGATGTGCCCACCAAGGAAACCCTGGCGGCGGTGGGCATCCTGCGGCGGGAGATTCCCCAGCTCAAGGTGCGGGTGCTGAATGTGGTGAAACTGTTTGCCCTCACCCAGCCCAGCGAGCACCCCCACGGCCTGAGCGACCGCGACTTTGATGTGCTGTTCACCACCAACAGGCCGGTTTTGTTCAATTTCCACGGTTATCCGTGGTTAATTCACCGTCTCACTTACCGGCGCACCAACCACGCCAACTTTCACGTGCGCGGCTACAAGGAACGGGGCAACATCAACACTCCCCTGGAGCTGGCGATGAACAACCAAATCGATCGCTTCAACTTGGTGATCGATGCGATTGACCGCGTTCCCAGCCTGGGCTCCCGCGCAGCCCACCTGAAAGAGCGGATGCGGGAAGCGATCCTGGCCAACCGCCAGTACGCCCACCGCCACGGCATGGATGCCCCGGAGATCACCAATTGGCGCTGGGAGGCAGCGAACTCATGACCACACCCCGCAACCTGCGCCTACCCACCCCCGGCTGTTACGCCGACCCTGATCGCAGTGGGCTGACGGCGGAGGACGTGTTCGACGGCATGACCGAACACATCTTCTACACGCTCGGCAAGCTCGCCCCCACCGCCAGCCGCCACGACCTCTACATGGCGCTCAGCTACGCCGTG
>CAIYSK010000082.1 GCA_903928835.1 uncultured cyanobacterium | reverse complement strand
GGTGGGGACGATCAGCGCCATTGCTGGGGCCCTGGTGGCTCTTGCCCAGGTGGATCTCAAGCGGGCGTTTTCCTATTCCACCACCTCCTATTTGGGCCTGGTCTTCATTGCCCTGGCCCTTGGCCAGCCGGCGATTGCCCTGCTGCTCCTGCTCTCCCACGGTCTGGCGAAGGCGTTGCTCTTTATGAGTGTGGGGAGTGTGATTGCCACCACCAACTGCCAAGACCTCACGGAGCTTGGGGGCCTTGGCACCAGGATGCCGGCCACAACGCTCGCCTATCTGGTGGGCGCAGCGGGGCTGGTGGGCTTGCTGCCCTTGGGCTGTTTTTGGTGTTTTGGACTTGGGGTGGAAGCGCTCTGGGCCCAATCCCCCTTCTTCGCTGGGGTGATTCTTCTGACGAACCTGCTCACGGCGATCAATCTCACCCGGGTGTATAGAACGGTGTTCTTGGGAGCGGCCAAGCCCAAAACCAAGCGGGCACCTGAGGTGAATTGGCTGATGGCCCTGCCCATGGTGAGCCTCACGGTCTTGGTGCTGTTGACACCGTCACTGATGGCCAAGATCGATCCAGTCCCTGGCATTGGTGCGTTCTCCCTGCCCGTCGCCATCGCTGTGGTTCTATCCGGACTGGGGGGTGTGGCGATTGGCAGCCAGATTGGGCTCGATCAGTTTTGGTCGCGTTCGATCCAGCAGCCCCTGCGCGGGATCCAGGATCTGCTGGCCTTTGATTTCTATACCGAAAGGATCTACAAGGCCACAATCGTGGCTTTTGTGGCCGGGCTGGCCCGCCTCATTAGGGGCTTGGATCGCCAGGGGGTGAATGGGCTGGTGAACAGCATCGGCCGGTTGTCGCTTCAGAGCGCTGAAACGCTCAAGTTCAGTGTGAGCGGTCAGTTGCAGAGCTACCTGCTCACCGTGGTACTCACCCTGCTGCTCCTGCTCGCGTCCTTGAACTGGCTGCTTGGGGCAGGGGTGCCGGGATGATGACCCCTGGATTGACGACCATTCCCTGGTTGTCCCTTCTTGTGTTGATTCCCTTCTTGGGAACCTTGGCCCTGTTGCTCTGGCCTGGAGAGCCGAGCCCAGCCCGGCTGCGCAGTATCACGATTGCGGTGCTCAGTGCCCAATTGGCCGCCAGCCTGGCCCTACTGCTGGTATTTGATCCGGCAATCCCGGGGCTCCAACTCCAGGAGCTCCATCGCTGGCTACCGGGCCTTGGTCTGAACTACCAGCTCGGGGTGGATGGCCTATCGCTGCCCCTGGTGTTGATCAATGCCGGATTGACCCTGGTCTCTGCAATCTGCACCAGGGATTTCAGCAAGCGCCCGAGAATTTATTTCTCGATGTTGCTGTTGATCAGCGGGGCAGTCAATGGCGCCTTTTTGGCCGACAACCTGCTGCTCTTCTTCCTTTTTTACGAGCTCGAACTCATCCCCCTCTGGCTATTGATCTCCATTTGGGGGGGCAGCGAGCGTGCCTATGCGGCGACGAAGTTCCTGATCTTCACGGCCGTCTCGGGAATGTTGATCCTGGGGGCCTTCCTCGGCTTGGCCCTGTTCACCGGTTCGGTTGACTTCAGCCCCACGCCAGTTACCACTGAACGGCTTGCCATGGGCAGCCAGGTGGTCTTGCTGGTCGCCCTGCTCGTGGGATTTGGCATCAAGTTGCCCCTGGTGCCCTTCCATACCTGGTTGCCCGATGCCCACACCCAAGCCTCAACCCCGGTTTCGGTGTTACTGGCGGGGGTGCTGCTCAAGTTGGGCACCTACGGCATCCTGCGGTTTGGCATGGGTC
>CAIYSK010000081.1 GCA_903928835.1 uncultured cyanobacterium | reverse complement strand
TCGTCGAGCACGTTGTAGGCGCTGGCGATGTCCTTCTTCAGGTCAGCAACGAGGGGGTAAGCGATGTCGCCCAGGCCCCCGTTCTTCCGCTCGGTCTGCACCCAGGCCAGGTGGCTGAATTGGCTGTCTACCGAAACACCAAGCACTTCGGTGTTGCGGCTGGTGAAATCGGAGTAGCGATCCGAGAACGCGGTGATCTCGGTAGGGCAGACGAAGGTGAAATCCAGGGGATAGAAGAACAGCACCACGTATTTGCCGCGATACTGGGACAGCTTGATTTCCTTGAACTCCTGGTCAACCACTGCGGTGGCAGTGAAGTCAGGGGCTTGCAGACCGACCAGTCTCGACATGCTCGTTGGGAAGGGGTGAAGGAAGGGAGGATCCGGGTCAATACCAGCCTTAGGGCGAAGTCGGATTGACTACCAGTTGTCCAAACAACAATTTATCACAATTTCGTCGCCCCAAGGCGATAGCCTCTACGAATGATTGAAACAGCTCGCATGGCTTGGGATCCAACCGTACTGCGTAAATACAACACGACTGGCCACTTCCGCCTGTTGAACCAGGTCCGTTCCGAGCTCAAGGACAATCCCTTGGTCCGTCCCAAGCAGGGCCAGAGCGTTGGTGAAGCCAATCGCAGCAAATCCCTGATCCGGGCCCTGGAGGGGCGCTCCTACGGCTCAAGGGCACGCCGATCTGTTTCAGTACCGATGCCAGCCGATCAACCTGATGGCCTGGTCCAGCAGACCATGGCGGCAGATCCCCGCCGGATCGAGCTCACGGCTCCAATGCTCGACGGGGACGATTTGGATGGCAGTGCTTCGGCGAGTTTCCGGGAACGGTTGAATGCGATCGAGATGCGCTAAAGGTTGCGTGGCAATAGTTTCTTAGGGCGCTTTGAGTTGCTTTCTTGAAAGCATTGAAATCATAAGAAACTGCGTATAATTATCTTCTCGATGATGATTAAAGCAAAAAAAGGCCCCTTATAAGGGGGCCTTTGAGAGGCAATCGCTATGGCTCGGGGGAGACTTGAACTCCCGACCTTGGGGTTATGAATCCCACGCTCTAACCAGCTGAGCTACCGAGCCGCTGTCAAGCAATTCTATCAGGCGCGGGGTGGTAGGAACTGCATGGGGTTCATGGCCCCGCGGCCTGGGGGATGGATCTCGAAGTGCAGGTGGGGGCCCGTGCTGCGGCCGGTACTGCCCATATAGGAGAGCAATTCACCCTGCTCAACGGTTTGCCCGACCTTGACGGCCAGCCGGCTGTTGTGGGCATACAGCGATTGACTTCCATCCTGATGCTCAATCATCACCTTGTAGCCATAGCCGCCGTCATCCCAGCCAGAGAAGATCACCCGTCCGCTTTTGGCAGCCACGATCGGGGTGCCAACGTTGTTGGCCACATCGATACCCTTGTGCATCCGTCCCCAACGCCAGCCGTAGCCAGAGCTGAACATGCCCTTGGTGGGCCAAATCCACCCTGAGGCGGAGTAACCGGAATCAAACGGTTTCTCCGAATTGCCAAAATTGGGTAATTCTGGCCAGCTAATTCCACCACTACTGGAAGGGGCCAGGCCAATCAAGAGCCGGGGCTGGGCAGGGGAAGCTTGGGAGAGCTTGATTTCGCTTCCCACAATCAATTTGGCGGTGTCGAGGCCTGGGTTGAGTTGGAGGAGCTGCTGAAGAGTGACGCCGTAGCGCTGGGCGATTTTCTTGATGCTGTCACCCAGTCGTACGGCTGGGCCTTCTTCGAGGGGAGGGAGATCCTGGAGCGGTGGGGTGCGACGCAATTCGCTCGGATCCAAGGATGCCAAGAGCTTCACAAGGCGCACCTGCTTGGCTGGAACGATGAGCCACTCACCCTGACGGAATTGGTGGGTGGTCTCAACGTCGTTGAGGGCGGCAAGGCGTTCGCCAGAAACCTTGAGCTTGGAGGAGAGATCGTCGATGGTCACGCTGTCGCGAACCCTGACCCAAGCCTTCTCGGTACTTGGGGCAGGCAGGGCTGCGACTAGGACGTCAACATCGCCATGGTGGGGTGCTGGAGGGGTTAGAGCTGCAACCAATGCAGGCATGGCCACTGCAACTGGTAACGCCACCCTCAAACACGTTCGCCAAGACTGCATGCAAAATTCCTGACGGATATGGCGCATTTCTGAAGCCATATCACTGAACTCGCCAGACAGTAACCGACTGAAACCCCCAAAACAAGTTGCCGTGAATACGATTTGCCGCAACTTGAGGCAAGATTGCTGATTAGGACAGGGTTTTGGCCTTTGTCAGCAAATTCAGTTGCCGCAGGGACTCAAACAGCACAACCCCCACGGCCACCGAGAGGTTGAGGCTCCGCACCCCATTGGGGACGGCCCGGGAGGAGCGGACCATGGGGATGGTGAGGCAGGCCTGGGCCTGGTCCAGAACGGTTGGAGGTAGCCCTTCAGTTTCGCGGCCAAAGAGCAACCAATCGTCGGCTTCGAATTGGAAGGCGTTGTAGGGAATGGCGCCATGGCTGCTCAGGGCAATCAGCCGGCCGCCCCTTGCTGCCCGCTCGTGCTGCAAAGCCGACCAGTCGGCATGGCGGCTGAGGGGCACTAGGGGCCAGTAGTCGAGACCAGCCCGTTTGAGCTGGCGATCGTCGATGGAGAAGCCCAGGGGCTCCACGAGATGCAATTCGGTGCCGGTAGCCGCGCAGGTGCGGGCCACATTCCCTGTGTTCGGTGGGATTTCAGGTTGGTAGAGAATCACCTGGGGCATGGTTTCGCTCCTGGGAATGGCTTTGCTTCAGGGAACAGGCACGCTGCTGGTCAGCAGATCAATGGCCCGCCCGGCCACCACCAGCCAGCCGGAGCTGGCAAGCGCCATGACCTGCTGCTCCAACTCCCCGAGCCGATCGCGGAAGAGGCCGCCAATGGCCGTGGGGGGTACGACCCCCCAGCCTGCCTGCTCACTGACCACGATCACGGTGCCTTTACAGCTATCCATCGCCACAAGCAGCCGTTGACAATGCTGCTGCCAGGTCCTCGCATCAAGTTCAAGGCCATGGGCAACCCAGCTGCCGAGGGAATCAACCAAGGCGAGGGAGTGAGCCCCAATGGTGGATAGGGATTCGGCTAGTTCAAACCCCACGTCCTGGCATCCCCACGCCAATGGCCTGCGTTGCCTGTGAAGGGCTAGGCGGGCCTGCCAAAGGGGATCGTCAGCACCGCTTACACCGGTGGCCACATAGATAACGTCCAGTTCGCTGACTTGGGCCAGGTGCTCGGCCCAACGGCTTTTGCCGCTACGGGCTGGACCGGTAACGACGGTGATCGACTGTCCCATTCAGGATGGTTGTGGGGCCATCACACACGCTTGAAAGTCGATTGCAAAGTCCAAAAAGTAGGTGGCGACCAAGCAGGTTTTAGCCCCCACCATTCATGTTCCTCAGGGTTGCCACGGAGGACGGCGACACCCTGTTGAGGTAGCGGAAGATCCAGTACTTGAAGATCGTCGCCAAGACCACAGGGAAGGTTGCGATGAACAGCAAGATGAAGTTCTCCTCAGCCGGGAGGCCGAGGTGATGGGCGACTCCATCAAGCAAGACCGTCCAGCCTTCTGGACTGTGGAATCCCACAAAGATGTCGGTAAAGAGGATGATGGCAAAGGCCTTGGCGCTGTCGCTTAGGCCATAGACGAGCTCGTCAATAAAGCCGCGCAACACCTGAATATCCCGTTGACCAAGGATGCAAACGATTGCAAATCCGATCAGTCCGCTGAGGTCAGCAAGGACATTTTTGATGGCGTGGGTACTTTCCTGGGCCGTTTCTGCCTGGAGCTCCAAAGCTTTTTTGCTCAATTCAGCTTGGATCTCTTCACGGGTTGGCAAGGGGTTGCCACTGAGGAGGGCCTCAAATTCGATTTGCCCCTGGAAGTCGCGCAATTGCCGCACGGCTTTTTGCTCTAGATGGGGCTTGGGGTAATTCAGGATCGCGGCGTCACCGGCAAAGCGATCCACCAGGGGTGACACCACGTAGGTGCGGCTGATTTGCTGAATTAAGACTGGAACCAGAATCAACAGCAGCAGGATCCTGAGCGACACCAAGGTCGAGTCCCGACGGCGGCGGAAGCCAGCCACCACACTGGCTTCTGCTTCGGGGTCGAGCTGGCGCCTGACCTGGTCCATCACCCCAATCAGACTGCGCGGCAACACTTCTGGGTTGCGGCTGATGGTGGGCAGGGGGCGACGCTGGGTGTCATAGCGACTGACCACCGCTTCGATCAGCTGGAGCTGGCGCAATTCCTGGCCAGCGATTTCCAGGCGATGGGGCTCAAGCGCTTCGATGGAGCTGCGGCAGATCTCCAGGGCCGAGCGGAAACGACGCAGCACCTGGGCTTGGGCCGCCTTGGGAATGCTCAGGGTCAGCTCGGCACGAACGGGTCGGTCGTTGTAGTGCTCAAGCTCGATGCTTTGGATCAGCAGGGCTGATTCATAACCGCGCTCAATATCGTGGCTGAGGTCACGCTGCTGGGCGCGACCAAAGGCACCTGTCCAATCGGTGAGAGCCATCGGGTTTCAGCGTGAGAAAACCCACCAAGTGAGCATCGGAACGACAGTACCAACCACCAACAACACGACAACCCAGGTAAAGGCGTTGCTCTCGGAGGTTTCCTCCTGGGTTGGCACATTGGAGGCCAGCGTCACCACTTCCGCTAACTCCGGTTCGCCCGGATCCTCCCCGCCCTGGAGCACGGTTTGCAGGCGGGTCATGCCATCGAGGCTTGCTTGCCGATAGCGCGCACCATCGCGAAGGGGCTGGGCCATGGTTGTCCTTGCCGTGCTCTTCAGCAATTCGGAATTGAGCTCTGCCTTGAGCCCTGGCGAGACGGCCACACTGGCGGAATTGGTCTGGCTATCGAGCAGAAAGAGGAGTTGGTTGTCTTCGGCGCCGGATCCAAGCCAGCCCGTTAGTACGTCTTGGGCCAAGCCTGGCAGGCTGAGGCCGTAATCGAGCCGCTTGACCGTGATCAAGTGGGCATCGATATGGTCTGGTTCAAAAGAGTTGAGTTGGGCCGTGAGTTCCCCAATGGCAGCGCGGCTGAGCACCCCGGCCTCGTCAACCACCCGTTCAGTAGGCGGTGCGGTGGGGAGGGTGCTTGCCGATAGGGCCCATCCTGCGCTGGGCCAAATTAATCCCAGGCACAACAGCAGAAGCCCGATGGTGCGAAAAAGCCAAGGCCGGGCCATCGGCATAGCCAGCCAACGGGGGGATGGAGGGAACTGCAAGGGGATCGACCGAGCGTGGCCCTAGTTTGCCGCCTGTCGGTACCCCTGTCTCGTCTTGTTCTCCAGCCTTCTCTGAGTCGATGAATTTGCCAACGCCGGCGAAGTTCTGTATTGGTCTCGGCTTGGTGGCCCTGGCGCTGGTTGTGGCAAACCAAGGCCTGGCCCCTGACGTGAATCCGCCCCTCGAGCGGGCCGCCGTGCTTGCGAGCTTGCTCGCCGTGGGTCTGATGCTGGTGGGCGTGCTCTGGACCCGGGCCTTGCCCGAGGCCTCGATTCGCTCAGAACTCTCTGGCGAGCAAGGCATTGTTCTTTCTGCGGAGTTGCCCGATGCCTTGGCCGACGAATTGGCTTGGGGAAGTCACATGCTGCTCACCGCAACTCCTGCAGCAGTGGTGCTGGTGATCTGGCGGGATCAGTCGTTGCTCCGCCGCGGTTTGCTCGCCCCATCAACGTTTGCCCCCGGGGCCATCTGCCAGAGGGCCCTCGAGAAGCAAGCCGCCATCTCCCTGGTGGATCTCAAGCTCTATCCCGGCCGCCAGGAATTTGACGCTCTGTTGCCCGGATTGCCCTCCGTCGTGGTGCAACCCCTAGGGCAAGACGGCTTAGTGCTGCTGGGGGGGTGGTCGGCCCGCTGCTTCAGCCGGAGCGATTTGGCCTGGGTGGAGGGTTGGGCCGCCAAGCTCAGAGCTGGATTGGAGCTGCTGCCGAACCGGAGCCAGGGCCCTTTGCTTTCGGCCTAGGAGACTGCTGTTTCAAGGTCATTTGGGTGTTCACCCTGCTGCCGGGACTGGTGAACACCACAAGACCCTGGTTGCCGAGTCGTCCGTCAATGCGATTGGATTTCGTTGTCTGGTTGTTGGCTTGGCGCTTTAGCACCACGTTGCCGAGGGCCTTCACCTCATCGCTCTGCCAATTCCATTGGCAACGGTTTGCCGTCAGGGAATCCGTTGGCTGCTCCAGTTTGCAGTGGCTCGATACGACAGCCAAATGGGCGGTATTGAAGAGTTGGAAGCCAACCCCGTGGACCTTTGCTTGCTTGAGGAGGCCATCAAAGGATTGCTCACTGCTGATGATTTGCTGACGCACATCAACTTGCGTCTCTTGGCCATTGAAGACGGCGCCACGGCTGACATCGACAAGCCTGACTGGAGCTGAGAGGGTGAGGATTTGGCTGAGCGTGTTGCCCTTCAAGGCTGGGGAGGTGAGAACCTGATGCTGCTTGTTGGGCAGGGTTCGCACCCCCCGCACCGGGCCTGCAGCAACCAGATCACCTGTCTTCGTAAACCAATCGACGCTTTGTACGTTGACCCGAATGGCGCCATCACCATGGCGTGTCAGCAGGGGATGCTCCCGCAGCTCGAGTTTGTCTTGATCGATTAAAAACCGGGCTTGATCTGAGGAGATTTGGAGTTTGTCTTGGGTGGCTACGGGACGGCGATCGAGAACCATCAGGTTCTGAGCCGGGTACCAGCGGGCCCGTTTCGCCTTGATCACCAGGGGTTGGGCACCGAGGCGTTGGATGAGCAGGTCACCTTCGAGCTGGATCAACTCGCCATCATTGAGAACAGTGGCACTGGTGGCTGAAAGTCGATAGCGGGGAGTGCCATTGGTAAACAGCGTTCCCCTCAAACGGCTTGCCTGGGCAACCCTGCGGCCCAGGTCGTAGCGGGCTTCAGGGCTGGTGAGGGTCCAGGTTGGCTGGCCCAGCGGATTGCGTTGTTGCAGGTTGAGGGAACGGAAGACAAAGGGTTGGGGCGCCGGCTCCGGGTCCTTTTGGCCTTGGCAGCCAGCCAACAGGCTTGTCAAGGCCAGGGCCCCAAGGGGCAAGGCCATGGCCCCAAGGGTCAAGGACGTGAGAGCTGGGGTCCCCCGGTTCATAGGGGCGCCTCGAGCTCCAGCCGTTGCATGACGGGTTGGGGCTCCGGCAAGGCCAAGCCTGGTTGCAGTACCCCCCAATGTTGGGCCACCAGCCAGGGCGATGGCGTACCCAGGGATTCGCCACTAACAAAGGTTGTTTGGCCCAGTTGTTGGAGCATGCGATCGGAGAGTTCTGGCACCAGGGGGGCGAGCAACACCGCCACCCAGCGGGTGGCCTCGAGCACGGCGTAGAGATCTGAGCCCACCTGCTGCTCGTTTCCTTCCTGCTTCATCAACTTCCAGGGCGCTTGTTCATTGAGATAGCCATTGGTGGTGATCGCCAGGTGCAGGCAGGCCTCCGCGGCACTGCGGAAATCGAGGAGATCCATGGCCGAAGTGAATTGCTCGCCAGCACTGAGGGCTGCAATGGCTAAGGGGTGGCTGGTTGCCACTCCCCCTCCTCCGGGGGGCACAGCATCGTCGAACCAACGCCGGGCCATCGACGAGGTGCGGTTGAGCAGGTTGCCAATCGTGTTAGCCAGGTCGTTGTTGACCAAGTCACTGAAACGCTGCTGTTGGAAGTCGCCGTCGTCGCCAAAGGGGATATCCCTAAGCAAGTACCAGCGCACCGCATCCCGACCGCAGTGTTCAAGCAAGCTGTCTGGATCGAGCACATTGCCCAAGGATTTGCCCATCTTTTGCCCTTCCCGGGTCAAGAAGCCGTGGCCAAACACCCGTTCCGGTAGGGCTAAGCCTGCGGAGAGCAACATCGCGGGCCAATAGACGGCATGGAAGCGAAGGATGTCCTTGCCAATCACGTGTAGTTGGGCTGGCCAGCCCCTGGCGTTAACCAGAGCCAAATCCGGCTCTTCGTTTGGATCGAGAAGGGCCGTGAGGTAACCCAGGAGGGCGTCGAACCACACATAAAAGGTGTGGCCCTGGTGTCCAGGTACGGGAATACCCCAAGGCAGGTCAACCCGGGAGATGGAGAAATCCCTGAGGCCTTGAGCTACGAAGTTTTCAACTTCTTTTTTGCGGCTGCTCGGTGCAATAAAGCCTGGCTTTGCAATCAAGGCTTCGATCTGCTGTTGATAACGCGATAGCCGGAAGAACAAATTCAGCTCATCCCTCCATTCCAGCGGTTTTTGGTGAATGGCGCACTTGGGCATGCTGGCCTCCGCAGGGTCGTCTTTGAATTCCTCGCAGGCCACGCAATACCAACCCTGTTGGCGGCCTTCCACTACATCGCCATTGGCTTCGACCCGCTTGAAAAACTGCTGCACAATCACCCGATGGCGCGGATCGGTTGTGCGAACAAAGCGATCATTGCTGATCTGCCAATGCTTCCAAAGTTGGCGATAGCCCTCACTCACGGCATCGCAATGGGCCTGGGGGCTTAGGCCTTGGGCCTCAGCCGTGCGCTGGATTTTCTGACCATGTTCATCACATCCGGTGATGAATACAACCTGTTCACCCTTCAGCCGCTGGTAACGGGCGATGGCATCACAGGCCAGGGTTGTGTAGGCACTCCCCAGGTGGGCCCTGTCGTTGACGTAATAGAGCGGTGTGGTGAGCGTGAAAGACATGCGGCGGGGATAGAGGGCTCGCTGCGCCGCCGGAGCGGCCCTGCGCCGAAATTGGATCTTACCGACGCCCCGCCTGGCAATCTTGGGGAATCCGCTCGAGCCCATGGCATCGGCTTCCACCCGGCTGGACCACTG
This sequence comes from uncultured cyanobacterium, assembly GCA_903928835.1. Taxonomy (GTDB): domain Bacteria; phylum Cyanobacteriota; class Cyanobacteriia; order PCC-6307; family Cyanobiaceae; genus Cyanobium_A. The sequence continues at coordinate 9,440 of CAIYSK010000081.1, read as the reverse complement.
CTCTGTCGTTGTCTGGGGCGGCGGAACCGGTGGGGTGGCGGCAGCCCTGCAGTCGGCCCGCGGCGGTGCCCATACCCTGCTGCTCACCCCTGGGGCCTGGCTTGGGGGGATGGTGAGTGCCGCCGGGGTCTGTGCCCCGGATGGAAACGAGTTGAGTCCCTGGCAAACGGGGCTATGGGGAGCCTTCCTGCGGGAATTACGCCAGAGGGAACCCGAGGGGCTCGACCACAACTGGGTGAGCTGTTTTGGCTACAGGCCATCCACGGCCGAAGCCATCCTGAGGGATTGGTGTGCGGCCCAAGCCAATTTGCTCTGGTGGCCCCAATCCCAGGTGGTGAGTATCCAGCGCAGTGGTTCCAGGATCACAGCCATCACCTTTCAGCACCAGGGGCAGACCTCCCAGGTGGGACTGGATGTCCTGGTTGATGGCAGTGATAGGGGCGATCTCTTTGCCCTGGCTGATGTTCCCTATCGCTTTGGTTGGGAGCCCCAGGAACTGTGGGGAGAGCCCAGCGCCCCTCCCCGGCACCAACTCGAATCCAATCCGTTTTTCCAGGCCCAGGTGGTGCAATCCCCTACCTGGGTGGTGATGGGCCAACTGGTTTCCGATCGGATGCCCGAGCTGGACGTGGCCTTAGCCAAACCAGAGCTATCGAGCCCTGTCCAGGCTCCCCTACCCAAGGCGGCCCTGAACTTTGGCCTGGAACGAACAATCACCTATGGGCGCCTGCCAGGGGGGCGTGTGATGCTCAATTGGCCCCTGGAGGGCAACGATTGGCATGGTCCCTTGGATGGCTTGTTTGATCCGGAGGCCAGGGTCCGGGCCGACCTCTACCGCTCCATGCAGGCCCATAGCTTGGCCTTCGCCAAAACCCTCGAGGATGCCTCCAACGGCTGGCTGGTGCCGGGTGCTTGCTTCCCGCCCCATGGCGATCCCTCAGCCAGCAGCTCCCTAGAGGGCCCCTCCCCGATTGCCCTGATGCCCTACTGGCGCGAGGGGCGCCGGCTGGTGGGCCAAGAGGTTGTGCTGGAACAACACTTGCTGCCCCAGGCCCCTGGGGCCTCGATTGCCGAACTGCCGAAGGATGGCACCGGGGCCATCAGCTCCATTGCGATTGGTAATTACGCCAACGACCACCACTATCCCGGTGACGATTACCCCCTGGCTCCGAAAAGTACCCGCTGGGGCGGCCGATGGAGCGGCACCCCATTTGCGATTCCCTATGGGGCCCTGTTGAGCGACACCGCAGAGAATTTCCTTGCGGCCGACAAGTGCTTCAGTGCCAGCCACATGGCCAATGGGGCCACCCGGCTGCAACCGCTGATTTTGAATCTGGGCCAGGCCTGTGGGGCCGCTGCTGCCCTCGCTGTTCAGCAAGGACGACCACCAACAGCTTTATCGTTGCGGCAACTGCAAAACGCCTTGATTGCCGATCCCCTGGCGCCTGCAGCCGTGGTGCCCCTTTGGGATACCCCTTGGTATCAAAGCGAATGGCGCCAGAGGCAGACGGCGATTCTGGACAACCCCGAGCGGCTCAGCCACCAAGGTTTCGATCTCTCTAGCGGAGGTTTCAGGCTGGTCGAGGACCCTCCCGCTGAACCGGGAGAAACGAGCTGGACTGGCAGGGTGATTCCCGATGGGACTGGGGGATACACCTTTGCATCTGCTATTTCATCTGGAACTGGTTGTTGGCCGTTGATCACCCTGGAACCCGCGGTGAACCGATGGCTGAGCCAGTGTGATGGCCCCACCCAGGTCACCCTGATAGGCCAGCTCAACCCCTGGGGGCCCTGGCTCCGGGCTAGCCGGATTGCCTCCTAAGTCGTAGCCCTGAGCCCAAGCCCTAATTGGTAGCCCGAAGCCGCAATTGATCGCGGAGGGAATCGACCAGCTGAACCCGCAGCACCAGGCTTTGGGCGGGTTGGCAGCCATCCGGGCACTCGGCTGCAAGATCCATGCCCAGCTCTTCGACATGGACCAACCCCAGCTGATCCTGGGGGCGTAACCAGCGCAGGAAGATCGCTGGCCACTTCACCTGGCTGTGGTCTTCAAACCACACCTGTTGCCAATGGCGCTGGTCTTCCCGGCTGATGGCGATGGCTTGGCGAATGCCGATCTCCATCTGGTTGATCAGATCGAGCATGGCACCAGAGCCCAGCGGTTCCAGGCCCTGGCTATGGGCCTGGAGCTGACGCTGGACCAGCAGGTCTCCATAGCGGCGAATCGGAGAGGTGGCTTGCACGTAGGCCTGGAGGCCCAGGCTGAAGTGGGGGGCTGGAGTTGTGCTGGTGAGCCCCCGGCCCAGGCACTTCTTGATCGCCGCATGGCGCACGGGACCTGGCGGCAGGGCTGAGAGCTCGGCCTGGGATGGCAGGGTCGCCGGGAGTTGGTTGCGATAGGGCAACGCCATGGCCTGGCGGCTGCCCAGGTCGGCGACCACGGCCCCAGCCAAAATCATTGCCTCGGCCACCAAATTGCGGGATGGGCCTGGCTCCGTGATCTCGAGCTCGGCGATTCCATCATTCACGCGAATGCGACCCTCCAGCTGGTCCATCACGAGGGCCCCCTGGCCTTGCCGCCAGCGCCGGCGCAGGTCAAGCAAGGCATGGAGCTCGAGTAGGTCAGCCTCCTGGGGTGGGGCCAACTCAATCAACTCATCGGCATCGCGATAGGACAACCGATAGGTGGGCTTGACCCAACTCCGTTGGACCCCTGAGGCAGCTACCCCCCCTTGGGCATCGAGTTCGACCCAGATGCTCCAGGCCGCATTGCGTTCTCCCGCCCTGAGGCTGAAGGGTCCCGTGGTGAGTTGGTGGGGAAACATCGGCAGATTCCCCCGGGCGAGGTACAAGCTGCTGCCCCGCCGCCTGGCTTCGAGATCAAGGGGAGAGTCGGGTTCGACCAAGCGCCCTGGATCGGCCACATGGATCCAGATTCTCTGGACTCCCGCCCCGGTGAGCTCAAGGGATAGGCCGTCATCAATATCCCGGGTGTCTTCATCGTCAATGGTGACGGACCAAAGGTGCGTTAAATCCAGCCTGTCTGCATCGCCAGCCTTAGCTAGTCCAACCGAGGCAAGGAGGCGCTCGGCCTCCGCCTCGAGTTCAGGGCTAAAGCCGTGGTCCCAGGTCGTGCTGCGCAACGACGGCAGTTGGTGGGGGTCCCATTGGCCCAGATCCACCAGCAGATGGCGTATAGCCCCGGGCTCTGCCTCGCAGCGTGCGGTTTGCATGGCCTGGCGCAATGCAGCTGGCAGGAGCTCCTGGCCATCGCCGCTGGCCCAGGCCATCAGCAGTTCCAACTCAGAGCGAGCTGCTGGAGCAAGGCAGCTGGGATCGATCCGCTGGCGTTGGGCGAGGAACCCGTGCCATTGATCTTGCAAACGATCGAGCAAGGCCTGCCGGTGGCGGTCCTTGCGCAATCTCCTGAGATCATCGCTGGGGCGCGCCTCGATTTGGCCCTGGCGATTTCGAAACAGCAGTTGGGGACCCTGCAACCACAACCAACAGGACGCCAGCACCGCAGGACCATCGGAACCAGCCACCAGCTCCACCCAGTCGGTCAGGGGCAAGGCGCCCTCGATCTCCTGCATCAGAACCCAGGCGGCCCCGAAATCCCTGGGGCGTGGTGATGCGGACTGAAGGGCCTGGCCATCCAGCAACCATGGTGACGCCTTGATGTTCGTTGGTGGGGTTGATCCTGCCGGTAGGCGGCACAGGAGTTCGAGCTCCCGCAGGGGATGCTGTTGGCGCTTTGCTGCTTCGCCAACAACAATGGCGGCCTTGCTTCCCGTTAGGGAAACAAGAACTGCCAAGCGAGGTAATTTCCCATCGAACGTGCCGATGAGATCGCCAGGTTGGAGAGCAGGTGAGCCCAGAGCCCTGCTCAGCCTTCGGGATTGACGAAGGGGAGAAGGGCGACAATCCGGGCCCGTTTCACGGAATTGGTGAGGTCACGCTGCTGCTTGGCAGTGAGACCAGTCATGCGACGGGGCAGGATCTTGCCGCGCTCGGTGATGAATTTTTTAAGGAGATCAACATCCTTGTAGTCGATTGGATCGCCAGGCTTGATCGGGGAAAGACGCTTTTTGAAGAAGGAGCTGGACATGCGAAAGGCTTTAGCGAGCTAAGAATTGGAGGAGATGAAGTTGCCGCAGGGCAGGAAGACGATGCGCAAAACGACGCAAGGAATCACTTGATTTCCTTGTGGGCGGTCGACTTATTGCAATGGGTGCAGAACTTCTTCAGCTCGAGCCGTTCAGTGGTATTCCGGCGGTTTTTTTCCGTGGTGTAACGGGAAACACCAGGAGACCGCTTGGCGGGGTTGGACCGGCATTCGGTGCACTCGAGAGTGATCACGATCCGGACGCCCTTGTTTTTAGCCATGAAGGACGTTGCGCCGCGTGTGCGATGCGAAAGAACAATGGATCACCATACCTGCCGATGGTGACCCCAGCCAGTCACTCCCTAGGATCCAGCCTCACTCTCGGCTAAGGCTGATGCGGGTCTCGCTCCAATGGTTACGGGAGCTTGTGAGCGGCCCTGAGGGTGCGTTTGCCCCCGATGCCCTGGCCGAGCGGCTGTCCATGGCCGGCTTTGAGGTGGAATCCATCGACGATCTGGCCGCCCAGGCGACCGGGGTGGTGGTGGGTTTTGTGGCCGATCGAGCTCCCCACCCCAATGCCGACAAGCTCAGTGTCTGCAGCGTGGAGGTGGGTGCCGCCCAACCCCTGCAAATTGTCTGCGGTGCGGCCAATGTGCGGGCGGGAATTCACGTTCCCGTAGCCCTGGTAGGCGCAACCCTGCCGGCCGTGAATCTCACGATTAAGCCGGCCGAATTACGCGGCGTACCCAGCAGCGGCATGATCTGCTCCCTCACCGAGCTGGGTCTCGGTGAATCCGAGGGGATCGCAATCCTTGACGACCTGCTCGCCAGCGTGCCCACCGTTGGCAGTCCGGTGGGGCCGAGTCTGGGCCTGGATGACCAGATCTTGGAATTGGCGATCACAGCCAACCGACCCGATGGCCTCTCGATGCGGGGGATTGCCCGGGAAGTCGCCGCCCTGGTGGGGGGCACAACCCAGTTCAGCGATTCCCCTGTTGCCCTAGAGGCTGCACCGATGGCAATCCAGGCCCCCGACCAAGCCGCCATGGAAGTCGGTGGACTCTTCACCATGACCGAGCTGGAGGGGGTGCGGGTGGGCCCATCCCCCCGCTGGTTGCAACAGCGCCTGGAGAGAGCTGGGATTCGACCCATCAACAACGTGGTCGACATCACCAATGTGGTGATGCTGGAGCACGGCCAGCCCCTCCACGCCTTTGATGCAGACCAACTGGCCAAAGCAACCCAAGGTCAGGCGCAGGCTTCATCCCTCGGTCTTCGGCAGGCCAAAGCCCAAGAGCCCTTCACCAGCCTGGATGGGGAAAGGCGCCAGTTATCAGCCGAAGCCCTCGTGGTCACCTATGGCGACCAGCCCATCGCCCTAGCGGGCGTCATTGGCGGCCATGCCGAGGCGGTCACCACTGGCACCCAACGGATCTGGCTGGAAGCAGCCGTGTTTGCCCCCCAGGCCGTGCGTCAATCCGCCCGCAGCCTGGGTCTCCGCACGGAGGCAAGTAGCCGCTTTGAAAAGGGTTTGCCCAAGGAAACCACCCTCGCCGCCTCGGACCAGGCCGTGGCCCTGCTGCAAGAGCTCTGCGGCGCCAAGCCTGTCGCCCGCTGGGTCCATGGCCGGGCCCAGGCCGCAGCGCAACCCCTGGTTCTGCGCCGCGACGCCCTGCACAATCTGCTGGGCCCCATACACCTTGACGGGGAGTTGGCCGATCTCGACGATGGCCGGATCGAACAAACCCTGCAGGCCCTGGGTTGCAGCCTCCAATCGGACGACGATGGCTGGCTCGTTTCGGTACCGCCTTCGCGATCGATGGATCTGGTGCGGGAAGTGGATCTGATTGAGGAAGTGGCCCGGCTGGTGGGCTACGACAGCTTCGCTTGCCACCTGCCAGATCCCCTTGAGCCCGGGGGGTTGGAACCGGCCCAGCAGGTTGAACGCAGGCTGCGGCGGGCCCTCTGCAACGCCGGGCTGCAGGAAGTCTGCAGCTTGTCCCTGGTGACTGCCGCTGAGGGCAGGTTGCCCCTGGCCAATCCCCTGTTGGCGGATTACGGCCACCTCCGCGATGACCTCCACAGCGAATTACTCGCTGCTGCACGACGGAATCTCCAAAGCGGTCAAGCGGGTTTTTGGTGCTTTGAAATCGGCCAGGTGTTTCAGGTCAACTCCGGTCCTGAGAGCCGCCAACTGCTCTCGGGTGTCCTAGCTGGGGAGCGGCGCTCGGAGCGTTGGACCACCAGTGGTAAGCCCAAGGCACCGACCTACTTCGAAGCCCGTGGTGTTTTGGCAGGAGCCTTGAACGGGTTAGCCATCCCCATCGAAGATCGGGTGCTGGCGGGCCTTGGCTTGCTCCATCCGGGCCGCGCCGCTGAACTGGTGGTGGAAGGCCGGCCCGCCGGCTGGTTCGGTCAGTTGCATCCCGAGCACTCTGAAGCCATGGACTTACCCGAAGCCACCTATGTGTTCGAGTTAGACCTGCAGGCGCTGCTGACCTCAGCAACCCGCAAAAATCGTCTCCAGCCCAGCTTCCGCCCCTTCGCCACGGTGCCAGCTTCCGAAAGGGATCTGGCGGTGGTGGTACCCAACGCCGCCAAGGCGTCCGAGTTGGTGCAAGTGATGCGCAAGGCCGGCAAGCCCTTGCTCGAGCATGTCGAGTTGATTGATCGCTACGAAGGCGAGCAAGTGGGGGAAGGCCTTTGCAGCCAAGCCTTCAGGTTGCGCTACCGCCACCCCGACCGCACCCTCACCGACGAGGAGGTGGATGGCAGCCATGGGGCCATTCGCTCGGCCCTGGAAAAACAAATGGGCGCCCAGCTGCGCTGTTGACGCCCAGCTAATCGGCTGAAGCCCAGCTGGGCTAATCACCTACTCCGTGGTGCTCTCTTTCTTCAGTTCCGCCTGAGCACAGCCAGGGTCTCCACGTGAATGGTTTGGGGGAAAAAGTCGATGGGTTGGATCTGCTCAAGCCGATAGGCGCTGGCCGTGAACTGGCCCAGATCCCTGGCCAAGGTGGCCGGGTCACAGCTCAGGTAAATAAGCGTTTGGGGTGGTTGGGCCAAAATCGCATCCACAACAAAACTGTCCAAGCCTTTGCGGGGCGGGTCCAAAAAGAGCACATCACAGTGAATCAGGTGCTCGGGTAAGCAGCGGGAGACCACGCCCGCTTCATAGGTGGCCAGGTGGCTCAGGTTGTTGGCTTCGGCGTTGGCTTTTGCCTGTTTCACCGCCTCGGAGCTGAGCTCAATGCCGTGAACTTGCCAGCCACTGGCTGCCACCGGGAGGCTGTAGGTGCCGATGCCGCAATAGCCGTCCACCATCACGCCTGGGGGGAGGCTTTCTAAAGCTTGGAGCAGGAGAGGTACAACCCTCTCGGCCTGGGGGGTGTTGACCTGGAAGAAGGTGTCGGCGGCAATGCGCAGATCCAAGCCGCAGAATTGCTCCAAAAGCCAGCTGCGACCGGCGATCACCCGGGTTTCCTCGCCCATCAATACGTTGGACGGCTTGGGTTGCAGGTTGAGACATACCCCCACCAACTGGGGCCAGCGGGCCATCCAGTGGGCTGCCTGGAGGGCAAGTCCATCGAGGTGATGGTGGCTGCTCACCAGGGTGAGTAGGACCTCCCCAGTGTTGACACCAACGCGAAGGGCCAGGTGCCTCAAGCCACCGGCTTCCTTGCAATCGCGATCGACGGGCCATTCACTGGCTTCGAGATCGGCCTTGATGGGCTCAATGAGGGAGTCAATGCGCGGATCCAGCACCGGGCAATGGTTCATGTTGACGATCTGGTGGCTGCCCGGCCTGTAATACCCAGCCTTCAGTCGGCCGTCGTCGAGCCTCTCGAGGGGAATGATTGCCCTGTTGCGATAGCCCAACGAAGGCTCACAGCCCAGCAAAGGGTTGACAGGATGGTTGAGGTGGGCAATGCGCTCCAAGGCATCCACCACCTTTTGCTGCTTCCAGTGCCCCTGACCAGCGTCTGAAAAATGCTGGAGAGAGCACCCACCGCATTTGTCGGCAAGGATGCACGGGGGCTTCTGCCGATCGGGTGATGGCTGGAGCAGCTCCTCCATCTCAGCCAACCAGTGGCGTTTGGCCTTGTAGGTAAGCCGGGCGAGGATCGACTCGCCTGGCAGGGCGCCATTGATAAACAGGACGTGGGATCCAAGCCGGGCCACCCCCTGGCCATCGTGGGAGAGCCCCGTGACCTGCACCTCTGCCTTCATGCCCACCACAGGGTTTTCCAATCCGGGGACTCCATCGGGTCGAAGGTTGACCCTACGTCTTGCAAAGTGCCGTTACACCTTTCAAGCAGGAACAGGCTTCACGCCTTCAAGTCGATAGAGTGCAACTTGCATGTGGTCGCTGCGATGAGCGTCGTTCGGGATCTGATCCTCCAGGCAGACGATCAGCTTCGTTATCCGAGCGGCGGTGAGCTGCGCTCGATGGTCGAGTACCTGAGCGGCGGAGCCATGCGGCTGACCGTTGTCCGGGCTCTCACCGACAACGAAAAAAAGATTGTGGATGAAGCGGCCAAGCAGCTTTTCACCCGCAAGCCCGACTACGTGGCCCCGGGAGGCAATGCCTACGGCCAGAAGCAACGGGCCCAATGTCTGCGCGATTACAGCTGGTATCTCCGGCTTGTCACCTATGGCGTCCTGGCTGGCAGCACTGAACTGATCCAGCAAATCGGCCTGGTGGGTGCCCGTGAGATGTACAACAGTCTCGGCGTTCCCATGCCCGGCATGGTCGAAGCCATGCGCACCATGAAAGATGCTGCCTTGGTTCTGCTCAGTACGGAGCAGGCGGCGATGGCCGGTCCCTACTTCGACTATTTGATCCAGGGCATGCAAACGTCCACCTAGGTCCAACGGGTCCTATCCGTAGCAATAAGCTCCAATTGGACCCAATAATTCCTAAGGGGCCCAGCTCCTAAGGGACTGGGCAGCAAACTCACACCTGGACGATTCCCGGCCGTCTCTTAATAGACAAGTTAATAGTCCAGTCACGGGCCTCCTCTGAGACGTCCAGGACTGTGCGTCTGTTTTTTTGATTTTGATGCGTTTCAGGCCTGACCTCCACTTCGCCTCGAACCCTGGGCGACTGCCGCAACAGCACCCATAGATCCCGCCCTCTCGTCTCAGATAAGACTCAGAAATAGTCTTGGTTGAGTATTTTTTGAGTCTTTTGAGACAGAGTCTGTCTCGGCTTCCGAATTGCGGGCGGTCCAGTGTCATTTCTGATTTTCGTTCATGGTTATCGGCTGGGTTGGTTAATTCAGGGCAACACCCCCTTTCAACGCCTAACGCTTGCATTGGGAAAAGACGACGG
>CAIYSK010000080.1 GCA_903928835.1 uncultured cyanobacterium | reverse complement strand
GGAGCTGGTCGAGGTGGAGCGATCAGGCCAGTGGCAGATCGAACCGCTGGTCACCGTGGCGATCAGCCCCGGACAAGCCCAAACGGCGATCCAGGCCACAGCCCTGCACGAACTCGGCCATGCCTTCGGGCTCTGGGGCCACAGCGATCAAGCCAGCGATGTGATGGCTGTTGCCCCTGGCGCAAAGCCCCTGCTGCAGCTCAGCCCCCGGGATCGGGCCACCCTTGGCTGGCTCTACCGCCAGGGCGGCCTCAACTCCGACGCGGTGCGCCCCGCCGCTGGGCCAGCACTTCCTGCACCTGGCGCCAACTGACCCCATGGTGGGCCAAGGCCACCTGCATGTGAAACACAATGTCGGCGGCTTCTCCGGCGATCTCGGCGGCGTTGTCGTCCTTGCAGGCCATCACAAATTCGGCGCTTTCTTCGCCGATTTTTTTGAGAATGGCGTTATCGCCTCCAGCCAACAGCTTGTTGGTGTAACTCCCCGGCTCAGGGACATCCCGGCGGCCCTCGATCACCCGGGCCAGCTCGGTGCACACATCGGCCGGCGGTGGCAAAGCTGCCGGGCCACCGGCACTGGGCTGGGGGCCCTCCTCGTAGAAGCAACTGCGGGCCCCGGTGTGGCAAGCCCCCGCGCCCGCCTGCTCGATGGTGAGCAGCAACACATCGGCATCGCAGTCGTAGCGAAGGCCGCGCAGCTTTTGAAGCTGGCCGCTGGTGGCACCCTTATGCCACAACTCCTGGCGGGAGCGGCTCCAGTAGTGCACCTCGCCCGTGGTCAGGGTGCGCTCAATCGCCTCAAGGTTCATCCAGGCCACCATCAACACGGCGCCATCCAGCCAGTCCTGGGCCACGGCGGGAATCAGGCCTACCTCGTTAAAGCGCAGGTTCTCCCCGAGCTCAGCAGCGAACTGCTGGGCCTGGTCGGGGCCTGGCGGGTGAAAGGATGCCTCCAAGGGCTTTTGGTCCATCTGAGCCAATCCTCCCGCAACATCTCCCGCTTGGCCGCAGGATGACCGCCGCTTTTACCTGCTCCAAAACCTTCAGCGGCTATCCCTGCTGTCACCGGCAATGGCGCCATCCGGGCCACTGCCGCTTTGTGCACGGCTACAGCCGCAGCTTCACCGTCTGGTTCCAGGCCACGGAGCTTGATGCCCATGGGTTCGTGGTGGATTTCTCCAGCCTCCAAGACCTCGAGACCCAGCTCGCCCTCCAATTCGACCACACGTTTTTGGTGAATGCCGACGACCCCCTCCTCGAGCAATGGCAGGCCCTGCACGGCCAAGGGGCCCTCGACCTGCGGGTGATGGACAACGTGGGCATGGAGGCCAGCGCCCAGCTGGTGTGGGGTTGGGCCAATGGCCTGCTGCACCAGCGGGATGGCGGCCGCAGCTGCTGCTGGAAGGTGGAAGCCCGCGAAAACGAACGCAATGGAGCCTGCTTTGAAGCCAGGCCCGCCTGGTTCAGCGCCGCCTAAGGGCCGCCAGGGGCAACAAGCCCATGCACAGCACGCCGATCAGGGGGCCCGGAGGCAGGTTGATCGCCGGTTGAATGGCCAAGCCAAAGCCCGCTCCACTGATCACCAAGCCCAAAGCCGCTGAACGCACCAGGGCCTGGCGCAGGCTCAGGGCACCGGTCAAGGCCAACAGGGCCGGCGCCCCCATCAAGGCAATCACCAACACAACCCCCACTGCGCTCATGGCACTCACCACCGTGAAGGCTGTGACCAGGGTGAGGAGTAGCCGCAGCCTCCGCACGGGCAAGCCGGCTGCCGCGGCCCCCATGGGATCCACCCCCAGGTACACCAGCTGCCGGTAGCGCAGGCCCAATAGCAGCAGCACGGCGGCAAAGGCCACCAAGGTGCGCACCAGATCACTCGCCCCCGCCGCCAGTAGATCGCCAAACAGCACTGCCTCCGATCCACCCGGATGTGGAGCAGGGGGATCAGCAGCACCCCAAGCCCAAGGAAGCCCGCCAACACCGTATTGAGCACGGCTTCATCGCCGCCATCACTGCCGCGGTCCCCACGGCTGAGCTGCTCGGCGAGCAAGGCTCCGGCCACACCGCTCACCACGCCACCAACTCCTGGATCGAGGCGCAGGGCCACGGCCAAAGCCAGGCCAGGCAGCACGGCATGGGAGATCAAATTGGCCTGAAACAGGCGCCGCTGCACCAACAACAAGGTGCCACTCAGGGGGCAGAGCGCCCCAACGAGCAGGGCCAGGATCAGGGGCTGAAGCCACCAAAGCATCTCAGCCACAGCAATGATTCCCCACCCGTAGGTCGCCGAGGGCCTGACGCACCTGGCCGGGGGTGCCATCGGCCAGCACGGTGCGATCCAAGACCAGCACCCGGTCGTAGGCATCGAGATCGAGCCCCCAATCGTGGCTGCTCACCAGCAGGGTGAGCCCCGCATCCCGCAGTTGACCCATCACCTTAAGCAAGGCCGTACGCGACGGCGGGTCAATGGCAGCACAGGGTTCATCCAGCAGCAGGATTTGGGCCGGCTGCACCAAGGTGCGCGCCAGCAGGGCGCGCTGCTGCTGCCCCCCGGAGAGCTGATCGAGGCGCCGATCTGCCAAACCCACCAATCCCACCCGCTGCAGGGCCGCTTCCACATCGCAACAACCGGGGCGGGCAGCAACCAGACGCCCCAGGTCCACCAGCTCCCTCACGGTGATGGGGAAGTCCCAGGCGATCTCGCCGCGCTGGGGCATCAGGGCCAGTTCCCGCCGGGCCAGGGCCGGTAAGAGGGTTACGCCATGGAGTTCAACGGTGCCTGAGCCGATCGGCAATTGGCCGGCAATTGCCTGCAGCAAGGTGCTTTTGCCAGCCCCATTCGGACCCACCAGGGCCGTGAGGCTGCCGCTCTCCAGGCTGAAACTGACAGCATCGAGCACCTGGTCGCCATTTCGGCCCACACTGAGGTTGGAGACCACGAGCGCCATGGCCCCAGTCTTAGCCCGCAGGGACTGCCAACGCTTAGCCCTGGCGGCCAGCTTCGGCGGCGCCCTGCTGGTCGGCGTAGCCGGGTGCCAGAACCGCCCTCCAGGGCCCATGGCCCGGCAGCGCCCCTCAATCGTGGCTGGTGATGGCGTGCTCTGCGACCTCACCCAAAGGCTTGTGCAATCAGCCGCTGACGTGCACTGCCTGGTGCCCCCAGGAGAAGACCCCCACAACCTGCGTCTGACCCCCCAGCAAAAACGCCAACTGGGCCAGGCCCAAGTCGTGCTGATCAACGGCTACAACCTCACCCCTTCCCTCCAGGGTCTGGCCGGGTCAAAAGCCGTGGCGGAATTGGCCGTGCCGGACAGCCCAAAACTGGGGGCCCAGTCAGCCGACCCCCATATCTGGCATGACCCCGCCCAAAGCCGGGCCCTGGTGCGCTGGCTCCATCGGGACCTGGGCGCTCTGCTGCCAGCGGAGGCCCGGGCCATGGACGGCCGGGCCAAGGCGATGGAATCCGTCTTGGCTGATTTGGACACCTGGAACCGGCACCAGCTGGCGACGATCCCCGGCAAAGCCGCTGGCCAAAAGCCCGTCCTGGCCAGCAGCCATCGGGCCTTCATCAGCCTGGCGCGGGCCTATGGACTCCAAGAGCTGGCCCTATTGGATGGCAGCAGTGGCAGCCATGTCCTCCGCCCAGAAGGGCTAGACGCAACCCTGAAACAGTTGCGTCGCCTCGGGGTGCGGCAACTGTTCAGCGAGGAAATACCGCCCCCTAAAGCATTGTTGCGCCTCAGTGCCCTGAGCGGCATTCCCATTGCCCCCGCAGCCCTTGTGGCCGATGGGCTCGCCCCTGGCCAGCCGTCGCTCCCAGCCACGGCAATCGCCAACACCTGCTTGATTAGCGAAGGCCTGGGCGGCCGCTGCGACCGGGAAAGCGGCCAGGCCCTGCAAACCCGCTGGCAAGCGATCCGCTAATCCATACCCCGCTGACCCGTAAACAGCTGACCCGTAAACCCCCTAGGCGCCAGACTGTTCCCAGATCCAAGCACCCCAAGGGGTGCGACCCCAGGTAGCGATGACCAGCAGCCAGACCAGCAGCAGCAAACCCATGGCCGCTCTAAAAAGTCGCTGAAGTAGCCCTCTGGCTGATATTTAATTCTAATTTTTTTCCCTCCGGACTCTTGAACAAGCTTCACATCACGCTCATTTGAAGCGTTAACCATCACATAGCCATTGGTCCCTAATTCATTCTGATACCACATGAAAAAGCCCGAATGAAGTAATGGAGCAACCCAGTAAAGTTCATTTTTTACTTTTTGAATATGAAAAGTTCCCAAGCGAACTTGACTCCCTAAGGCCGGTTGTGCTCCAAGCACCTTGTCACCTAAGATATTTGCCAAGGACTGATCCACCACACGAATCTGCGATAAAGCGATAGGAGGCATATGGTTTGACAGGCTCTCGCCAATTTCGACTTCCCCAATTAAATTGCGATATTCTGACGTGCGTAAAAATGGCGATGATGTTACAATAGGCAATACTGCTGCATATAGGAATAGAACGAATAAGATGACAACTGGCGCTTTGCTATTTGGCTGCACCTGAAAAGTCTGCACTCCACCTTTCATCTGCGGAATCAAGGTCATGTTAAAGGCAATCCAGATCCCGGTTAAAGCGGCTAATGCCACAGGAACACCCCAGAAACCATACGCAAGAACTGGCATTCCAGTATATAGAATAAAAATAGCTGCAACAAACATGACGGCCAGAACGGATAGCTTTTTCATCGATGGGGTATTTAAATTATTAAACCATAAAGTTAATGAAACAATCGCAGGAAGTAATATAAATTAGAGCATATATAATTATTCACTCATAAATTGGAATTTCACAGAAGCAAAATTATCAGGCTTCGATTTTTCCGCCTTCGAGATCGAACCTTTTAACTTGCCATCCTTGGCAGAAGTGACACGAATCTCTCGCCAAGAGTAGGCGCCCTTCTCATAATCAAAAGTCTCTCCGTCATCGTCGTAAAGTTTATAAACAGCCTCTTTGTTGCCATAAAACCGGATGATTAGGTCCCTTTTCTCTTGCGATTTTAGCGAAAGTTGTGGCGTTGCATACATCGGAATAATTCCGCCATCTTTAACATAAACTGGGATCTTATCTAGTCCAGGGGCCACTTTTATGACTTCTCCCTCACCTGCCAGTTGACCCGTATAAAAATCGTACCAACGGCCTTTTGGCAAGACTACTTTTCGCTCTGTCTCTCCTGCAAAAAGAGGGGCGATCAATAAATTATCGCCAACCATAAACTGATCTTTGATCTCTTTTCGAGTTGCTTTAGCATAAGGATTATCTGTTGAACTTAACTTCCCTGCGACTATTTCAGGTGCCGAATAAAAACCAGGAAGGAGGTTCATGGCCCGCATAGGGGG
>CAIYSK010000079.1 GCA_903928835.1 uncultured cyanobacterium | reverse complement strand
TGGGTTGATCTCCCAGCTGCTTCTGCCCGAATTGGTCGACCAAATCCAGGAGCTCACCAACCTGATACCGGTGGTTTATCAGCGGCTGATCACGCTGGCAGGCCACCTGCCAGGCCTGCCAGCGCTGGAAAACCAATTGCTTCAGCCAACAACCTTGGAACGGCTGCAACCGCTGGGCACCCAAATCTTGGGCCTGGCTGGCGGTGCCGCCAACTCAACCATCCAACTGGTGTTGATGGCCCTGTTGGCCATTTTGCTGGCCCTCGATCCCAGGAGTCACCAAAAAATCCTGATCGCGATCACCCCTGAGCTCTGGCGCCATAAAACCCGGGAGGTCTTGGCCGAATGCCGCCAAGCCCTGGGGGGCTGGCTGGCAGGAATGACCCTCTCGGCGGTGAGTGTCTTCCTCATGACCTGGGCGGGATTGGCGGCCTTAAAGGTTCCCCTAGCCCTCTTGAGCGGCCTGGTCTGCGGCATGTTGACCTTTGTGCCCACCATTGGTCCATCGGCAGCAACCCTGTTGCCCTTGGCCCTGGCCTTGCTGGTCTCCCCAGCCACCGTGGTTCAGGTGTTGGTGCTGCGGCTGATTTTGCAGAACGTGGAGGCGTTTCTCATCACCCCCCTGCTGTTGAGCAGAACCGTGAATTTGCTACCCACCATTTCCCTGATGGCCCAATTGTGTTTAGGGGCCCTACTGGGCCTTCCAGGGGTGCTGTTGGCCCTCCCCCTGGTGGTTGTCCTCCAGGTGATCTGCGAAGAGGTTGTGGTCAAAGAGGTGATGGACCGCTGGGTATAACGGCCGAGCTTTCCTATCGAGATGGCAGCTCAGCGGTAGTGGCGCACCAGGGACGGCAATAACGCCAACACAGCCACAGCCAACGGGTGGGCGAGCAAGGCGGCACTGAAACTTGTGAAGGTGAAATGATCGGCGAGCAAGAGAAGTTCGACCCGCAAATCTCCCAGGGCCAAAGCTCCAAGCAAGACTGGAATGAGGAGGCGGCCTGGCAGATTACGGCTGGACAAACGGGGGCTCAAGAGAGGAGTTCAACCGCACAAGTTCAAGCACAACACTTCAAGGCTTTGGCTTGGCGAGTACGGGCAGCAGCGTTGGAGCCACCCCAATGCTTGACCAGCTGCCAACGGAGATGCCAATGGTGAGCGCTACGGCAAACCAAAACAGGCTCGCCCCACCAAAAAAGATCAACCCAAGTAGCGGAAGCACCGTGGTCAAGGAGGTGTAAAGGGAGCGGGTCAAGGTGGCATCCACAGCCACATCGACTTGCTCGCTCAAGGGCAGATCGGCGAGGGTTGTGCGCTGCTCACGGATCCTGTCGAACACAACAACCGTATCGGTGACGGAATAGCCAGCCACGGTGATCAGGGACACGGCAAACAGGGAATCAACCTCCACACCGGCTATCAGCCCCAGCCAGGCAAAGGCACCGCAGGTGATCAAGACGTCGTGACCGAGGGTGAACAAGGCCAAAAAGGCAAAGACGCCGTCGTAGCGGAAGGTGATGTAGGCAGCAATTCCAATAAAGCTGACCACCAACGAAACCACACTGCCCTTGAGCAACTGTTGACCCAGGGTTGGACCAATGGTGTCAACGGAGGTGCTTTCAGGAT
>CAIYSK010000078.1 GCA_903928835.1 uncultured cyanobacterium | reverse complement strand
TGGCCATAGCCAATGGTCCAGGGGGCACCGCCACTGCCGGGGTCGGGATAGGCCTGCAAACGGCAACCTTCCCAGGATTGGATCAGGCGGTAGCCGGCTGGTGTGAGGGCCATGGGGCATGAATTGCAAAGGCACCTTAGGGTTCCGAACCCGGTAAAAGGCTTGGGGCGTCTGGGGTTTTGGGGGCGCCGGAACCCTAGGTAGCTGTTTGCTTCCGCTCCGATGGACTGTCGCCGCTTGGTGGTTTGGATTGCCACAGGGATCCTGGGCTTCCAGGGGGTCACCCTGGGATTTGGCCTGCTCCATTGCCTGGCGTTATCCGGCCTCTATGTGAACCGCCAGCACCAGGTGCAGCCAGCCTTGGGCTTTTGCGATTCCTCCCAGCAGCGCATCGACGATGCGGTGTCCCAGGGCGTTGGCCTTTTGGCCGGCCTGGCCCTGGGGAGTTCCGCCCTGGCTGGCCAAGCCGCCGTTTTTGCGGCATCACCTAAGCAAACGTCGGTGTGAGCGGTCATGGCTCCCCTTGCCCTTTCTCCTGGTTTGGCCGATTGGTTGCGGGCCAGTTGCATCTACCAGCCCCTGGCTGCGAGCACGGTGCTCCAATTGGCCCGTCGGATTCAACGCTGGCAGCAGTGGCCCGGTGGTCCTGGGGCTGCTCCCACGGCCGTGGCCAAGAGCGGTAGCCGTGCCCGCGATCACTTGGTGTGCCACAACCTGCGCTTGATCGTGCACACCTGGGGGCGTATGGCCGTGCCCGGCGCCCCCAGTGCCGATGCGTTTCAGGAGGCCGCGATCCAGCTCCAGCGGGCGGCGGAGCGGTTTGACCCCTGCCGCGGCATCACCTTTGCCACCTATGCCACGCCGTGGCTGCGGGCCGCCTTTCTCGCCCACCACGACGCCACGATCCGCGGCCTCAAGCTCCAGCTGGAGTTGGCCCAGTTGAAGGATGCCCACCAGCGATCACCCCAGGTTTGGTGGGAGCCGGCTCTTGAGTCAGCGCTGGAGGCTCTTCCGGTGCGGGACTTGTTGGGTCTACTGACGCCCCAAGAGCGCCAAGTGATTCGCTACCGCTACCTGCGCACCAAGCCCCTGAACACCCGCCAAATCGCCCGGCGCTTGTCGCTTGGCCAGGGATGTTTGGCGGACCTCGAACACCGGGCCCTGGCCAAAATGCAGCAGCATCTGGTGGTGGATAGGACAGACATGGCGGCAGGGGTCGTTATTCTTTGATACCCCACTTGTGGTTTTCTGGATTAACGGCATCTTGGCTCTATTTGCTGCCTGGGTGTGACGTTCCCCGAGCCAATCTTCGGTGTCTCCCCTGATATCCGAAGCAGGCTGCCGGCCCAGATGGCCGCCCTAGAACCAGCCCTCGAGGGCTTCACCGTGCTGGCTTGTACGGGGTCCCATGCCCTGCTTTCCCTGGCGGTGGTGGCCTATCCACGGATTGATCTCTGGGTCGATTCCATCGAGGCCCTTCTGGCCTTGCCAATTCCGGATCAAGGGCCGGTGTTGCTGGCCTGCACCGATGACCTACCCGATGGCTCGGTGTTGGAGTTGATCATGCAGCTGCGCCGGATGCTCGCTAGCCGTCCGCTGCTGGTGATGGCCGTGCTCGACGCCAGCACGGATCCCCTCCGGCTGAAGGCGTTGGCCGAGGAGGGGGTTCAGGGGTTGTGTTGCAGCCATGCCGTTGGCAATGGCCAGCTGCTGAGCGCCCTTTCGGCCGTGCTCCATGGCGGTTCGTTTGTGGATGCCGGGTTTGCGGCCCAGTTGCGTCAGCCCAGCCATTCGGGCAGCCGTTTTGGCAGCCCGAGTTGCTTGAGTCGCCGGGAGCGGGCGGTGCTGGAGCAGACCTGTAAGGGCTACAACACGGAGGAAATCGCCACCCATATGGCCCTACGCAACGACACCGTTCGCCGTTACCTCAGTGACGCCTACCAAAAGATTGGCGTGCGTGATCGCGCCCAGGCCGTGCTGTGGTGTTGTTTCCATGGTTTGGTTACGCAGCGCGAGTTGCAGCAAGTGTTTCGCTGAGGGATTCACCCAGGGTTTCGCTGAGAGAAGAAGGTGCCCAGAGGGCCTCTAGCGGCATTAAGTGGAGCTGGTGTCTGTTTTTGGGAAGCCACGGCTCCAGCTGGCCGAGTTGGCCTAGGGGGATGGCCTTGGTGAGGATCTGTCGCTCACCGAGAAAGGGCAAAAACGATTCGATCCCATCGGCTTCGCACCAGGGCTCCATGGCCGTGACGGGGGCGATCGCCGCAATCGCTGTGCCTCCGGGGGCCAGGGCGGTGAGGTGGCTCACCGTTTGGGCTTGGGCCCCCGGTAGGGCCAGAGGCATCCAAAACCCTCGCTCGCAGGCGTTGCGTAGGGCTTGGCGGTGGTGACGGGTGATCAGTAATTGGGCGGCCATGGCTGGGATGGGTGCAATGG
>CAIYSK010000077.1 GCA_903928835.1 uncultured cyanobacterium | reverse complement strand
CTTCACCAGGGCGCCGTACAACCGGGTCGGGGCGAGTAGGGCCTCGATCAGGGATTGATCTGAACCTGGCAGGGGGGTGTCTGCATCCACGGCCTGGTCTTCCAGGATGCGCCGCACCAGGCTGAAGCCATTGCTGTGGACCCCGCTGCTGGCGATGGCCACGATGGAGTCGCCAGCCACCACTCTGCTGCCGTCAATCACCTCAGCGGCTTCCACCACGGCCACGCAGAAGCCGGCCAGGTCGTAGCGACCGGGCCCGTAGAAACCAGGCATTTCAGCGGTTTCTCCACCCAAACGCGCGCAGCCGCTCTGAAGGCAGCCATCGGCAATGCCCTCCACTACCTCCGCCATCGCCTCGGGGCTGAGCTTGCCGGTGGCGATGTAGTCGAGGAAGAACAGGGGCTCGGCGCCGCTTGTGATGACGTCGTTGACGCACATCGCCACCAGGTCGATGCCCACATCGTGGTGATGGCCGTGGGCCTGGGCCAGCTCCAGCTTGGTGCCTACCCCATCACTGCCTGCCACCAGGAGGGGGTCCTTGAGGCCCGTCGGTAGGCGGCAGAGGCCTCCAAATCCCCCCAGTCCTCCCACCACTTCGGGCCGACGGGTGGCATCCACGCTTGAGCGAATGCGCTCCACAAAGGCTCTGCCGGCTGCCACATCCACCCCTGCTGTGCGGTAGTCCATCTCGGGAAGCCCGATTGCTGCTGTACCGATCCTCCAATGCCGGGTCGCCGCGCTGGTCCCGATCGCCGCCAAAGCGGGGAGCAAATGGCCGCCAAGGGGGTGGACGACCTCCCGATTGGCATGCGCTTTGATCAGCCTGACTTATGCAGCGGATTGGATTCGCTGATGCTTTGCGGCCTTGTCAACCCCCTGGAAGCGTAGTTAGGGGCTTTGATTTCGGATTTGATTGCTAATCCTGATCATTGATTGGCGTGATCAATCCGACCAAAAGATGCCGCGATGGCGGTTAAGTTTTCGTCGTACTCAATTTGCGTTAGGAACTCCGATCGCGAATTCGCATCTCAATTCTTCCAGTTTTGAGATCGAATCCAACGCTGTCGAACCGCTTATTTCCTTGTGGTTGCTGCCCAGTTGTGGCGGGTTTCGTTTGTTATGCGTAGAACCTTCTCCTTGGGCGCGCTGGCCCTGCTTCTCTCAGGTAGTGCCATGGCTCCTGTCCTGGCCGATTCCAGCCGGGCTTCTACCCGTGATGGGGAGCTCCAAGCTCCAGCCGTCAGCACTGAAGTCGCTATCCGCGATGCCGGTGGCACCACCAGCCAGGACGACCTCCTGCAGCAGCAGTCTCCTGATCTGCCCGTTGCCCCGGTGGCCGTTCCCACTGCCAAGGTAATTCGCTCCTTCCAGGGCCAGGCCAGTTGGTATGGCCCCGGTTTCTACGGAAATCGCACAGCCAGTGGAGAAGTGCTTCGACCCGGCACATTCACGGCAGCCCACCGCTCCCTGCCCTTTGGCACCAAGGTGCTTGTCACCAACATGGCCAATGGCAAAACGGCGATGGTGCGCATCAATGACCGTGGACCCTTCCACACGTCTCGTGTCATCGATCTGGCCCACGGTGCCGCCATGGAACTCGGTGTCACCTCCAGTGGCACAGCCAGCGTCAAGCTTCAGGTGATCCAGTGATCTAGGGATGGGGGGTTGGCCTTTGGCCCCCAGTCTTTTCAAAGCACCGGAACCGAATCCCCAGCCCATCCGCCAATCTGGCGGGTGGGTTTTTGTTTGGCCCCCGCGCGTCACCACCATGCAGCTGTTGCAGACCCGCAAACAATTGGCAGCCTGGCGCCAGGCTGTGGCGGGGCCCGTGCACTTTGTGCCCACCATGGGGGCCCTGCACCCGGGCCATCAGCAGTTGTTTCGCCGGGCTGCTGAGTCCGTGATGGGCCAGCGGCCAGCAGTGGTGGCCAGCGTGTTTGTGAATCCGCTGCAATTTGGCCCTGCAGAGGATTACGAGCGTTATCCCAGGGATTTGGCTGCCGATGCCGCCATGGCCGAGGAAGCGGGGGTGACGGCTCTTTTCGCCCCCGGCGTGGAGGAGGTGTATCCAGATGGGGTGGCGGCTTTGACGGCCATTCATCCCCCCCAGGGGCTCCAGCAGGTGCTCTGTGGGCGCAGCCGGCCGGGCCTTTTCGATGGGGTGGCCACGGTGGTGGTGCGCTTGCTCAACCTGGTCCGCCCCGACCGGTTGGTGATGGGCGAAAAGGATTGGCAGCAGCTGGTGATCCTCCGCAAGGTGGTGGCCGATCTGGGCCTGCCGCTCTGGGTGCAGGGGTGCGCCACGGTGCGAGAGCCCAATGGTTTGGCCTGGAGCTCCCGCAACCGTTACCTCAGCCCTTCGGAGCTCGAGCAAGCCAGGGCCCTTCCTGCGGCCCTGGAGGCCGCGGCCCAGGCCTGCCGCGCCGGGGTTCCCCGGGCCGAGATCCTGGTGGGGGATGTGCGGGCTTCCCTGCAGGCGGCCGGACTCGTTGTGGACTATGTGGAGTTGGTGGCGGCCCAGAGCCTCAAGTCCATTGAGGTGGTCTCGGGTGTGGCCCTTTTGGCCGCGGCAGTCCACTGCGGCCCGAGCCGCCTGATCGATCACACTGTCCTGATGAGTCGCTCTCCAATCGTTGCCATCGATGGCCCCGCTGGGGCAGGCAAAAGCACCGTGACCCGGGCCTTTGCCCAGAGGCTTGGCCTGATCTATCTCGATACCGGGGCGATGTACCGGGCCCTCACCTGGTGGGTCCAGCAGCAGGGGGTCGATCCCTCCGATGCAGGTGCGGTGGCCCCGTTGCTAGAGGGCTTAGATCTCCAGCTCAGCTCCGGGGCCGGCGGCGAGCAGCAGGTCACCATCAATGGCCATGACGTGACCGAGGCAATCCGCAGCCCAGGGGTCACCGCCCAGGTGTCTGTGGTGGCAGCCCATGGCTGTGTGCGGGAGGCCCTCACCCGCCAGCAGCAAGCCATGGGGGAGCGCGGCGGCCTGGTGGCGGAAGGAAGGGATATCGGCACCGCCGTGTTCCCCGATGCCGAGCTCAAGGTGTTCCTGACGGCCACAACGGCTGAACGGGCGCGTAGGCGCGCTTTGGATTTAGAGCAGCGTGGCTTTGCGGTGCCGCCCCTGGCGGAGCTCGAGGCCCAGATCGCCGAGCGCGATCACCTCGATTCCAGCCGCGAGGTGGCGCCTTTGCTGCAGGCGCAGGATGCCGTGGAGCTAATCACCGATGGCATGGCCATTGAGGCCGTCATCCAGGCCTTGGTGGAGTTGTTCCGGGATCGGGTGCCGGAAGAGGCTTGGACCAATCCTGTCTAGGTAGGGCGTAACTCCCGCAGCAGGTTTGCGCAGGCGTCCTCGAGTAAATCGAGCACATGGTCAAACCCCGCCTCGCCGCCGTAATAGGGATCGGGGATGTGGTCGGCGTCGAATTGCTGGCAGTAGCTGGTGATGCATTGGATCTCGGCGGTGGCGCGCCCCCCCAGCCCTCGGGCTAGGGATTGCACCTGGTGCCGGTTGTCGTGATCCATGGTGAGGATCAAATCGAAGCGCTCCAGATCAGCGGGCTCGATTTGGCGGGCCCTGCTGGGCAGATCCATGCCCCGGGCCCTGGCTGCGGCGCGCATGCGTCCATCGGCGGGGTTGCCCACGTGCCAGCTGCCCGTTCCGGCCGAATCCACCGTGAATTCAGCCTCCAGCCCTTGGCTTTTGAGCAGGTGGAGAAACACCCCTTCGGCCGCAGGCGAGCGGCAGATGTTGCCAAGGCAGACAAACAGCACCCGCTTGGGAGGGGAGGCCTGGGGGGATGTCATGGCGGGCTCAGGTGGTCGAGGGCAAGCTGGGCGCGCAGCTGCACCACGGTTGGATTCTCCGCTGAGACCACCTGCAGCCGCTGGAGTCCAGCCTTCAAGGCGCCCTGGGCTGCTGGCTCGAGGGGCGATGCCTTGGCGAGCCCTTCCAGTCCCACCACCACCGCATAGCGCACCACCCATTCGCCATCGGCGGTGGCGGCCAGGAGTGCGTCGAGGCAGCGGGCCTGGATCGCCGCTTGGCGGGCTGGCTCGAGATCCCCCAGCCGCAAAGCCCCCAGGCCCTTGGCCGCGGCGCGGCGCACGCTGGCGGCCACATCTGTGCCCAGGGCATCCACCAGCAGCTCGAGGCCTCGCACATCGCCGATCCCGGCGAGGGCGCGGACGGCCCAGGCCCGGGCTCCGTAGTTCTCGGGGTCGAGCTGGAGCAAGGCGTCGACGGCCCCAGGTCCCAGGTGAATCAGTCCGTCCACGGCGGCCACGGCGGCTCCGGGGTTGTTGAAGCCCAGAACCTCCACCAAGGTGCTGGCCGCGGCGGGATCGGCGCAGGCCGCAAGGGCCTGGGTGGCGAGCAACAACCCCTGGCTGCTGTCGGCGCGCTGCACGGCCGCAATCAGTTCGGCGGTGGGCGGACAGGACATCTCCATGGCAGCGGCGCTCATAGCAGGGAATCCATGCAGGCCAGCAATTCGGGGATGCCCGGATCGCCCTTGCCCTGCTCCACAAGCCCCCGCAGGGCTATCAGCTTGAGGCTGTTTTCCGCCAGGGTGCGGCCAATGGGTTCGAGGGCGGGCCTCCAGCCCGCCGCCCCGAGGTCCATCAAGGCGGCGCGGCGCACCTGGAGCTGGGGATGGTCGAGGAGCTCCACCAGCACACCACTCCAGCGGGCGTCACCGCTGAGTTGGAGCAAGGTGCGGGCGGCGGCACTGCGAATGATTGGCCGGCTGTGGGTGGTGAAGGGCTCCACCACGGCCAGCACTTCAGGGGTGGCGACGCCGATGTCGCCGAGGGCTTCAAGAAGGGCTTCGCAGGGCTCGACCAATCGGGGGCTGTCGCTGCGTTGGCCGCCGGCCACCTCGGGGCCACTGGAGAGACGGCGGCAGAGGGCTGCTACGGCCTCCGGGGCCTGGAGTTCGCCGAGGGCCCGGGCAGCCGCTTCCCTGAGGCCATCATCGGGATCCTCGAGGGTGTCGAGCAGGTCGGGGATGGCGCAGCGCGCGGCGGGCGCCAATTTGCCCAGGGCCCGGGCGGCATTGCGGGCCACTGCGTTTTCTTCCACCCCGGCGCCGGTATCGCGGGGCCGGCGCAGGCGGAGCGCCCCTTGGAGCAGGGGTATGGCCTCGGGGTGTTGGCTGCGCATGCGGCCCAGCCACCAGGCTCCGTAGTACTGCTGGGAGGGATCACTGGTTTGGCGAAGGCGGCGCAGGGCTTCCTCTTCGCTGATGGGGGTGCCCTCGCCCGTGGATGCGGGCCTGCCGTCGCCGGAAGAAAGCATGGTTTGGGGGTGCCAGCCCAGCTGCTGGAGTTGATGTTGCCACTGCGACCAGCCCGGAGTTGCCCCAGGGGTGATGCCGTAGCAGAAGTGATCAATAAAAAAGGCTCCCTTTAAGGGGAGCCTTGAAGGATGAATCGCGGGTGCGAATCAGACCAGAGCGCCGATGGCGTAGTCGATGTAGTTGTTGGCGATGACGCCGGGGTCGCCAGCAACGCCGTGGTTGGCCTTGATGTAGTTCAGGGCTTCCACGTACCAGGAGGGGGAGAGCTCGAAAGCGCGGTTGATTTCGTCAAGACCGGCAACCAAGTACTCATCCATGGGGCCAGTACCACCTGCCACGAGGCAGTAGGTGACCATGCGGAGGTAGTAGCCAATGTCCCGGGCGCACTTGGCTTTGCCGCGTGCGTCGGAGGCGTAGTTGGTGCCCTGCATCTGGGTGGTGTAGGGGAACTTGTTGTAAACGGCCTGGGCAGCACCGTTGACAAGCTCATCGGCCTTAGCGGTGAGCGCCTTAGCGGCGGTCAGGGCGTTGGCAGCGCGCTCAAAACGACCGAAAGCGGCGTTGAGCTCGGTGTTGGAGAGGAAGCGGCCTTGTGAATCGGCAGCTGCGACGGCCTCGGTGAGGGGAGTCTTCATTGTTGGAAGAGAAGAGAAGGGATTGACCTAAAAGCTGGAAAAGGATTCCAGAGATCAGCCGACAGCAGCAGCTGCGCGGTCGAAGTAGGTGCCGACTTCGGACATCAGGGCGGAGCAATCGCCAGGGGTGATGCCGTTGCGATCGTTAGCGATCGAAAGAGCGGCGTCCTTCATCTTGCGGATGCCTTCTGCCACGGAAGCGCCAGGGACGCCGAGGGCGAGGTAGGTCTCACGCAGGCCATTCAGGCAGCGATCTTCCAGGACGGAAGCGTCGCCGGTGAAGATTGCGTAGGTGACGTAGCGGAGAACGATCTCCATGTCGCGCAGGCAAGCAGCCATGCGGCGGTGGGTGTAAGCGTTGCCGCCGGGGGCGATCAGCGCGGGCTGCGAATCAAACAGATCGCGAGCTGCGTTGGTGACGATGGCGGAAGCGTTGGAGGTGATGCGGTTCACCGTATCCATGCGCTTGAAGCTGTCGCCGACCATCGCCGCGAGGGCGTCGATCTGGCCAGCGTTGATGAATTCGCCACGGGCATCAGCCTGGGCAACAACCTTGGTGAAGGCGTCGAACATTTGGGAGGCTCCTTGTCTCGACGAAGAGTCGGCAGAGTGATGGAAAGCAGGTTGCTGGTGTTTCGGATCGCCGGGGGTGAAGCCCTGGCAACGGCAAAACACACGTCAACATGACTTGCCTATTTTTGGCGGTAATGGGGCCTGGATGAGGGCCCCGTTACAAACGGTCACCACCGGGATGGAGCCAGTGGGTGACTGGCTTTTGGGGGTGCCAGGGCCAGGCAGTGGTTCGCCGCGAACGTTAGCTTTTCGGTGGTTGTGCTTTTTGGCCGTCTCTGGCCGCGAACCCAGGCCATCAGAGCATCAAAAAAGCCCCCAGTCGGGGGCTTTTGGGGCTTAAGCCCAGGGGGCTTAGTCGTTGGTGGGCGCTTCTTTGACAACCTTGCTGACGGTCTTTTTGCGGGCAGGCGCTGGAGCGCTGCCACTGTTGTCGCCGCCGTTCACGGCAATCCCCGTGATCTTGCCGCCCATTCGCTGCACCATGCGCATGGTTTCGTTCATGCGGGTGTAGGGCACATTCATCACCATGTCCGCGGTGCGGGAATAGTTGTTGTTATTCATGCCGGTCACGGTGAAGGTGACCTGGCGACCGCTACTGAAGCTGGTGCCTCGGGTGCCTGCAGAAACTTTCATGGCTTGGACAGCAATGGGTGGGGCGAGAGGGAGGAGGTCGGGCGCAGGGCCGCTCAGTTCACCGGAGTGATGCTGGCAATGCGGCCGCCTTCCCGCTGGATCTGCTGGTGGTACTCCAGCATTTTGCTGAAGGGAATGAAACGCACCCGGTTGCTGCGCTTGTGCAAGCGGTAGTTGCTGAACCCGGTGATTTCGACGCGGAAGGTCCGGCCTTCTTCGCCGGAACCCACGCCCTGGCGGGTGACCCCATCGGTGCCCACCTTGCGGAACATGGCTCCGGCCGCGTTCGGGCTCACCACGGCCATGGGCTGCTCGGCGTGCACCGAAGGGTTGAGGCGGGATTGGGTCTTGAGGGCATCCCCACGCACAGAGGCGCCAACGCCCCGGGTGAGCTGGAGCATGTAGGAGAACTGAAGCCCCTGCTGGCCGGCGTTGTAGTTGAAGCCGTGCAGGAAGGGGACCACCTCTTCGCCGAAGCGATCTTGGTATTCAGCGCTGTCGAGGTAGGAGTCGATTTCGGCGTCGAATCCCTGCTCCTGGAGGATCGTGAAGTGGTGGAGCATCTCCGCCTTGTTCTGGGGAGCACGGCCCAGCAGGTGCTTGAAGTTGAGCTCGATGAAGCGATAGGCGTTGCAGTTCTCAAAGAACTTGGCCCTGTAGAGGCCGCTCTTGGCCACTTGGCGTACAAATTCCCGCACGCTGAGATAGCCGCGCTTGAAGAGGGATTCCGGGCCTTCCAGCCGCTCACTGGCCATCACGTATTGGTTGCCCAGCACCTGGCGATACACGGCGCGGATCAGGGCGGCCTTGTCGTTCTCGGTGGCGTTGGCCCAGTTTTCCTTGGAAGGGGTATTGGTAAAACGCTCGATGCCCAGGTAGGCAGCGTTGGCGAGTGTCATGAGCGTGAGAGGCCGGAGGGAGGAATGACGGAGCCGCGCCAAACGGCGGCAGGTCGATGCAGCTGGGGAGTCAAGACTCAACCAACGGCTCCAGGCGGATCCTATGGGTCTGTTTTGACCGAATCCCAAGGCTTTCACAATCGTTACAAACCAAGG
Organism: uncultured cyanobacterium; assembly: GCA_903928835.1. GTDB lineage: Bacteria > Cyanobacteriota > Cyanobacteriia > PCC-6307 > Cyanobiaceae > Cyanobium_A. The sequence goes on along the minus strand of CAIYSK010000077.1, from coordinate 4,302 downwards.
GCCGCCTGGGGCAGCCAGCCCCTGGCGTTTCCTTGTCCCGCCGATACCATCCGGCCAGACCCCTGGAACGGCCCATGGCTCCCGAGCTGAAGGCGGCAGATTGCACCCAGCGACTGGCCGACCAGTTGCAAACCCTTTCTCAGGTGGCTGAAATCCTCACCTTCAGGCTGTTGGAACTGGAGGAGCGCCTGGCGGGACAGGAGGTGGGGCTGGAGGAGCTTCTGGAGAGAGGTATGACCTCAGGCGCCCCCATGGCCGAAGGCAACGAGCTGCGTCTGGTTGAAACCGAAGACCGGCTGGCCCGGCTTGAATCGCTCCTCAAGGGGGTGGCTGTTCAAGCGCCCCAACTAGACGAGCCCATCGCCGAGGAAGAGCCCTTCTTGGACGATCAGGAGTTTGAGCGCCCCAATTTTGAGAGTCAAGAGTTCGAGCGCCAGCAGGTTGAGCACGAACAGGCGTTTATGGATGAGTTGAGCGCCTAGAGGCTGCAGCCCCTAGCTCTCCCAGGCTTGCAGCCAGGCCTGGGGAACCTCGGAGCTGTAGTCGTCGGTGCGGCTGAATTCAAAGGGTCCCGCCAGGGAGCCCCAGAGGTGTTCATGGGTTTGGGGGTCGTGGCCTCGATCGAGGGTGCGCATCCCTTGGGGATTGAGTTCGAGGCGACTCACGAGGTAGGAGACGGCCCCTTTGCGTTCCACCAGGCAGCGGCAGCCAGGTTCCACCTCGCCAATGAAGCCGCCGCTCTCTTCGCGCACCTCGTAGGCACAGCCCTCTAGGGGCTTGAGGTCGGAGAGTTGGATCTGTTGGCGCAGTTCGGGATTGTCAACGGCGCCCCAAAAGCGTTGGTCGTCGGCCAGGGCCTGGTTGTGGATGATCAGCTTGCCGCCGTCCTGCCCGTTCTGGTGCTCCGCCCGCAACACCCGAATCCGATAGGGAGCGGCCGGATTGATGGCGTAGCTCTGCTCCAGCAGGAGGGAACCCGGCTGCAGTTGCGGCATCGGCCGAAACTTCACCAGGATGTGGGCATAGAGGGGAGGGTTGTCAAAGGCCTGTTGCTGGTTGCTGAAGCCCGCACTGAGCATCTGCACCAACCGACCAAGGGAGCTGCCCATGGCACCCACTTGCAGTTGGGGGGGACGCTACTGGCCGGAGTCCTAAAGCCCCAGGAGCCTGAGGCGGAACGTGGCTACCTGTAAGGACAAGTCAGGTTCGTTTTGCCGGAATGGGTGATCGGCTACGAGCTCAAGGATGAGCATCAATTTTTCGGCCTGCTCCAGGCCGTGGTTGGGCTGGCTGTCCTCGTGTTTTTTCCAGGCTTCATCAAAGGCCTGGGCAAAGCTGTCAGCGTTGTTAAACACTTGAGCCTGCTGGCCCGCCATGGGGGGCTGACGCATCGACATGACCGATCTGGTGAGTTGGGAGCCTTTTTGACCGCGGATAGCGGCTTGTGGGCTGGCCCTCCCATACCGCTATCCCACCATTGGGCGAGCTTGCGGCACGAGCAAGTGCTCCCTGGATTTGGGTGCCTTGTAAAGGCAGTCTATGGCTAGGACCCTGCTCCAGGATTGCCCTTCCACTGAGCTCCCTCGTTCCACGTTGGCGGTTCATGGCCGATGAACCAAAGACACTGATCAAGGGCACTGCCCTCTCTACTGGCGTGGCGCCCCTGATCTCGAGACCGCGCCTCTGCTTTGATGTATTGATGTTATTAAAGTTTGGCGGCTTTCTGTCTCTTCAATTTTTGGACCTTTGCATATACAATGCATTTTTTGCATAAACGCTATGAGGAGGGTCACTTTTTCGCTTGAAGAGGCCGATCATCTCGCCCTGAAGCTGCTCGCTATTCATGAGCAAAAAGCAATGGTTGCGGTGGTTCAGGAGGCTATAGGGAATTATCTCGAGAATAAAGAGGCCTATTCCTTGACCGTCACCAAAAGGGAAGGGCGCTGAAATTTTTTATACATAATGGCTAATTGGCCTCTGTTTGCCATTGCCAGCCCTTTGCCCAAATCTGTTGCATTGACTTGCGGAATTTCTTTCTGTAATTGGTTTGGCACGGTTGCGACTTTCCCTAAACCTGCTGATCCACCAGTTCAATGCTGATGCCGATGGTGACCATCACTCACATGGGGATGGGAGTGGGCAATGGGTTTGTGTCGATGGGGATGGGAATGCCAGTAGGGGCGATCTGCACGCCCACTTCCTACCTCTTCATTCGGATGCTCATGGGCATGGTGCGGGTCCTGATCATCTGGAGTGTGTAGGTGTTTGTGCTCGTGCCATACCTCATCGTGGCGATGCCAGTGGGCATGGTCTTCATTGAGTAGCAGGGCAACGCCGCCAACCATCAAGACACCAGAGGCGATCAGGTTGGTGCTGAGTGCTTCCTTAAGGGCAAGGACAGCGAAACCTGCTCCAACAAAGGGTGCCGTTGCAAAAATCACCGATTCCCTTGCAGCGCCCAACTCTCGTAATGCCAGCAGGTCCAACCAGATGGAGAGTCCATACCCAACGGCACCAATCACCAGGATGGTTCCCGTCTCCATGGGTGTGGGGAACTTTGCACCTGTCAGTCCTGCGACCAGCAGCATGGGCGCAGAAGCACCAATCGATTTGAGCAGGGTGATCTGCATTGGATCCCTGATGCTGAGTCTTTGACTGATGTTGTTGTCCATGCCCCACCCAAGACACGCCAGTGCAATCAGAGCTGTCCCTTGAAGCGTTGCTCCAGTGGTGGTGCCGCCTCCGATGATCACTGCCCCAGCAACGATGAGTGCTGCAGCGATGGCGCCTTTTCTACTGAGATGCTCTCTGCCCACCAAGATGGCAATCCCCATCGTGAAGACTGCCTCCAGATTCAGCAGCAGCGATGCAGACCCCGCTGAGAGCAGTGCCAACCCGCTGACCAGGCAGATGGGAGCAGTAATGCCGCCAATCAAGGTCAGCAGGGTCAACATTCCCAGGTCTTGGCGCTTGACTGGACTCTCCTGGTTGCTTTGCCCTCGAACTGCCCTCGCTGCTAGCAATGCCAGGGCAGATCCTCCATAGAGCAGTCCCGCCAAGACAAGTGGTGACCCTGTTGAGGTCAGAGTGCTGATCAACGGTGCACTCAGGCCAAAGGTCATAGCAGCGAGCAGACCTTTGAGCAGTCCTTGGCGCTGGGAATCCATTGAGCCAGCCTAAATCCATTTGCTGCCTTGTCTCCCCCAGCGTGAGGTTGCAGTTGGTGTTGCCCCGAGGTGGGTTCATGTATTGGGGTTCGTGATGATCCATTCCCTCAGGATGGTGATTCGTATTGAGTAAAGTTAATGCAAGAAGTATTGCCGCCCTGGAAGTTTCTTTGTCAAGGAACTAGTCTCTTCCTTTTTGAATATTTGGTGTGATTTTTTGGGTGCTCGTAAATGTTTGAACTCGCTGGCATCGCTAGCGAGTTCAAATTAGATCCATCCAGATTCCCTAAGAGGATCATTATCTTTGTTACGGAATAGGGCGTTGACCACATTCAGGCAATCAATGCCAAAACAGGCAGATATTTCTCTGCGCGCTCCTGGCATGCTGGGGCGTTGTGGTCGCCTGGAGTCCTGAGGTGGAGTAAGGGGGGGTGGCTTCCCTAATTCCCCAGGGATTCAAATTCTTTCAACATTGCACGACTGAGGTGGTCTTCGCATCCAACCACTAGCTGCGGATAGATAGTCCCTTCTTTGTAGGACGCATAGGCCCTCGCACACAGTGCACCTATGGTCTCCTGCCATTGTTTGAACTGGTCACGGCTAATCATCTTCTTTAGCTTTGCGCTTGCCTGGCTTGCGGAAACGCCAGCGCAATATCTCATCTCTACTGTGTTATCGCCTGGGCAGTGAATTTCTGGTGTTTTGGCTTTGGCGGTCCCGATAGGAATTAGCACGATGCCAAGGACTAACAATCGCTTCATGGGGTACACATGCCTCTGGTAGCAGCGTATGGGCTTTTGCTCTTGATGAATGCCCAGGCGAAAGGTTGTTTTTGATTCGTGTCCTGAGGTGGCTTGATCCAGATGGAGGCATCGATGTGCCTACGGTGAAAAACCAGTGTCCGACCGCCCCATAAAGGTCATCCATGGGGACCAAGAGCATTTACTCTCACTGTCGTCTGATGAAGTTGCCCTGCTGCTAGACCTCTGCTTTGTAGGTGCCTGCTCTGTGCAGTTCTTACTGCTTTTGTGACTTGAGCTCCGGTTCCTGGAGACGCTCCAGCAGGCGGTCGAGGTCCTCTGAGTGCAGTTCTCCGTCCTGTTCCCAATTCATCAGGGCGGTCAGGGGTGTCCCT
>CAIYSK010000076.1 GCA_903928835.1 uncultured cyanobacterium | reverse complement strand
CGTTCAAAGGCTGCCAGGGCCCGGGCCGCCCGGTTGGTGACGATGTCACCGCGCAGGCCATCCACGTCGAGCTCGCCACACACCGCGGAGATTCGAATGCGCAGGTCGTCGTCAATCACCACCTGGCCCAGGCGGTTTTGGGCCTCGACAACCCTGGCCTGCAGCGCATCCTGGGTGCCCTGAACGGCGTTATTGAAGCTGTCAGGATCGTTGTCAAAGCTGGTGCGTTGATCCACCACCTGAACCCGCAGCTCGGGATCCCGCACGGTGCGCACTTCCACGCTCATGCCGAAGCGATCCAAGAGCTGGGGGCGGAGTTCCCCTTCCTCCGGGTTGCCCGATCCAATCAGCACAAACCTTGCAGGGTGGCGCACCGACACCCCTTCGCGCTCCACGGTGTTCCAGCCCGAAGCAGCTGAATCCAGCAGCACGTCGACCAGGTGATCGTCGAGCAGATTCACCTCATCCACATAAAGCAGGCCCCGGTTGGCCTTGGCCAACAGGCCCGGTTCAAAGGCCCGAATCCCCTCACTCAGGGCTTTCTCAATATCGATCGTGCCGCAGAGGCGATCTTCCGTGGCCCCCAGGGGGAGATCGACCATGGGCACCTGGCGTTTTTCGGTGGCGAGCCCCTCTCCCTGTTCGGCCCTGAGGTGCACCTCGGTGCTCTGGAGGTCTGGGTCTGAGGGGGAGCTGTTGTAAGGGTCGCCGGCCACCACATCGATGTCGGGGAGCAGGTCGGCGAGGGCTCGAATCGTGGTGGATTTGCCCGTGCCCCGATCTCCCATGATCATCACGCCGCCAATGCGCGGATCAATCACGTTGAGGAGAAGGGCCAGCTTCATCTCCTCCTGCCCCACGATGGCGGTGAAGGGGAAGACTCGGCGCTTGCGGGCTTGAGTCACGGGAGGATTACTGGGGAAGATTCGGATTGTTTCACAGGCAGCAGGCTGAGCACCTGCGGTGGTGTGGCATCGGCCGGATAGATCAGGCGCACCTGCACCTGGCGCTGGGCCCCGGCCGCCAGGCTGATGGTTCCGAGCACCGGCCCCGGCTCCCCGGCCCGTTGCACCAGGTGGAAGCGTTCGCGACCACTGGCTTTGCCTTCGGCGTTATCCAACCCCGAAACCTCCACCGTTCCGCGGAACATCACCGCCCGGCTTGGGGTGGCGTTGAAGCGCAGGCCACCGGCTGGTGCGTCGCCTTTGAGGGGTGATTCGAAGGCCAGTTGCAGGATCACCGGCTGCTGGCTGTTGTTGAGCAGGGGCAGGGCCAGGTTGTATTCAATGCCGTAATTGCCATGGGCCGCCCAGGCGGTGCCTGGATAGGCGGCCTTCAAGGTGGCTGTTTGAACCTGGCCGGTGCCGAGGGTGCCCCGCTCGAGGCTGCTGATGGGCCAGGAGATCGGCGCCCGGCTTGTGCTCAAGGTGGCCTTGCCGGGATCGGTGATGCGGCCTGTCCAGGTGCTGCCCACCTGCACCCCGCTTACCCGCGAGTACACCATGGCGCCTGTGCTGCCCCGGGGTGTGGGGGCATGCTCCTTGGGGCTGAGTTCACCATCGAGCAGCTTTTGCCACACCGTCAGGGCGGGCGGTTGGCTGTTGTCGCCAAAGGCCGCCAGGGTGGCCACACTCACGGGGCCGTTGCTCTCGAGCCGCAACTGCAGATTGCGGCCATTGAGGAGGGGGTCGAGCCCCCGAACTGGCATGGGCAACACCAGGAGCGGGGAGACCACGCCGACCGGCAGGGTCCAGCTTTCCGGGAGGAGTGCACTTTTCTGCTTGAGCAGAAGTTCGGTGGCCACCCGGCTGCCGGGTCCCGAATAGATCGGCGGGTCGCTTTGGCGTAGCACCGAGGGCAGGGGCAGGAACGGGGCGCCAGGTTGGATGCCATCCACCGATTGGGAGAGGGCGGTCGATCCGGCCAGGAGCCTCAGGGTCACCGGCTGCTTGCCGCGGGGTTGGGCGACAACCGCGACCCAGAGGGTGGAATCGAGGCTTTCGGGCTTGCCGGCATACACGTGATGGCTGAACAGCTCGAAGCGGCCATTCAGGGGCACATCCAAGTGGGCCGCAGGATTGGCTCGGCCGGATCCCGGGAAGGTGGAGAGCAGAATTCCCGCTCCGGTAATCAACTCAGGGTTGTTGTCGTTGACCACCAGCACCTGATCCAGGCCCCCAGGCAGGGGCGCCACTGTTTGCTGACGCAGCACTGCTGGGGGGGCCGCAAGGGCTGGAGCGATGGGTGGGGCGATGGCGAGGCTGGTGGCGATGGCCGGTAGGACGGCGTACGCCAGTAGAGCGAAGGGTTTCATGGCTTGCCCACCAAGGTTTTGGCCACTTCGGCGGCCATGGCTCGAATCAGATCGGTGGAGCGGGGATCGTTAAACGGCCCTTTCACCATGAAGGCAGCCACAGCCCGCTGACCACTGGGCAATTCGATCAGGGCTGCATCGGCGTAGGCGATTCCGATATCGCCTGTTTTGTTGTAGACGGTGATGCCGAAGCTTTTTAAGGCGGCATCCGGATCGGCGGCGTCCTGGCCCAGGCCCTGCAACAGGCCCAGGGGGATCAGGGTGTTGGTGCGGGAGGTGCCCATGATTTCGCGGAACAAATCCCGGGCTCGAGGGCTGAGTTTTTGGCCCGTGTCCACCATTGCAATCACCTTGGCGAGGTCCCGGGAGCTGGTGGTGTTGGTGCCCTGGAGATCGGGCAGCCAGTTGCGCACCACCGTGGCGGGGAGCCCCAGGGCCGTAAAACGGCTATTGATGGCTGTTTTGCCGCCCAGGCGTTTGATCAAGAGGTTGGTGGCGCTGTTGTCGCTCACCCGAATCATTTCGGTGGCTGCTTCAAAGAAGGGGAAGCGGGTGCCAAGGGGCCGACTGGCCATCCAACCGCTGCCACCGCCCACGATCTCTTTGGTGAGGGGTAGGCCATCGTTCCAGCGCAAGGTACCGGCATCGAGTTCTTGCAATCCAGCAAGCAGCACGGGGGATTTGATAGAGCTGGCGGCTGGCTGGGGGCGATCCGGCTGCAGTTGGGCGTAGCGACCGTCATCGAGCACCAGCACGTAGCCGCTGGCTTGGAGGCCTTTCTGGGCCTGGGCTAATTGCGCCCATCGGGTGCTCAGGGCCTTGAGTTCGGTGCGGGGTTCAAAGCTGCCGCTGGTCAAGCCTTGGCTGCCAATCGGCACGCTGGGGTTGGGGGCCTCCACCTTTGGGGCTTGGATGGCGCCCTGGGCAAGGTGGGGGGCCAGCAGTTTCAAGGCGGTGCCCGTGATGACACCCAGGCCAATGCCCATGACGGCCAGCCGCAGGACCAGCTGGAGCGGCTGGGGAAGCCGGTTTTTGGAACTGCGGGGCGAACGGCCAGCCGTCACGGAGGCATGGGGTTTGGGGAGTGCACTGACGCTAAGGGGTCTGGTTGGGGTTCCGGCTTTGACTGGCCCAGCGCAACTGGCGCACCATCCCCCGCACCAGGGCCACCTCCTCGCTCGAGATCTGGGCCCTCTGCAGCAGGTGGCGCACCTTGGCCATGCGGGCATGGCTGGTGTGGGGATACAAAAAACCCACCTCTAACAACAGGCTTTCCGCATCGCTGAGCATGCCCTCCAAGTCCTGCCGCTGGCAGGGTTCAGCCAGGCCTAAGGGGGCAAAGGTTTTTGGGGGCTGCCCGCGGGGGAGTTGGTGCAGTTCATGCAGAACCACGGCCGCGGCATGGGAGAGGTTGAGGGAGCTGTAGGCCGGGCCCGTGCCAAGGCTGAGGAGCCGCCCGGCCTGCAGCATCTCGTCGTTGGAGAGGCCCCGATCCTCCCGGCCAAAGACCACCGCCACCGGGGAGTTGTTGGTCTCTGAGGGTTCCACCAGCCAGGACAGGGCCTCCTGGGGGGGGAGCAGGGGCAGGGGTTCCCCATCGTGGCGACCACTGGTGGCGACCACCCGCCGGCAATCGGCCAGGGCCCCAGCCAGGCTGCTAAACACGGTGGCGCCCTCAAGCATGGCCGCGGCATGGACGGCCATCAAGCGGGCCTCCTGGCCGAGGTGGTCGCAGCGGGGATTGATCAGACGCAGGGCATCGATTTGAAAATTGGCGCACAGCCTGGCCACGCTGCCCACATTCAGGGGGCCGGCTGGCTCTACCAACACGACGACCCTTTGGGGCCGTGGGGGCGTAGATCCATGCTGATCCATCTCAGACCAGGCTGTTGAGATAGGCCAGCAGGTCGGCCATCGCCTGGGGCTCTGGTTGGAACCGGGGCATGGGTGGGGTTTTGCCACTGACCACCTGCTGAATCAGTTGGCGCTGGTTTTTGCGGTAGGCAACGCCATGGAGGTTGGGCCCTACCAGGCCTTGGCCCGCAATCCCATGGCAGCCAGCGCAATTGATCAGAAATAACTTGCCGCCGTTTTCTGCCGACCCCTGGAGATCCAGGGTTTGGCGGGTGTAGGGATCCCTGTTGGTCGCCGGTAGGACGAGGAGCACCACGGCGATGCAAGCGATGGCGGCGGCGACGACCAGGGCAGCGATCAGGCTGCGCCGTTGCACCGAGTCGTCCAACGACGTTTCGGTCGATGATTCGTTGGGGGATTTGGTTGGGGGGAACTCGCTGGTCACAGTTGGTGGTAACGGCTCGCACCAGTGGCCCTGGGCGTGAAAGAATTGTGCCCTGACCATGTCACTTGGCTTTCCATGATCGAACCCCTGCTTTGCGGCATCGTTCTCGGACTGATTCCCGTGACCTTGCTTGGCCTATTCGTGGCCGCCTGGAACCAATACCGTCGTGGCACCATCCTCGACAGCTGATTCCAGCTTCAGGATCATCACGCTAGTGCTGCCGTAGCGCCGTTGATCGGCCAGTTGCCATCCAGCCGGAAGGTTGGGCATGTTGCTTGTGGCACATTCCCAGACCATCAGCCCGTTCGGCTTGAGCCATTCCCCCCGGCTCACGCCTGAGGCAATCGCCCCGTAGAGCCCGGTGGCATAGGGGGGGTCGGCATAGATCAGATCAAAGGCCCCATCCCTAGTTGAATCTGCGCTTGACCCAGCGCCCTTGGCGAGCCAGCGTTGTATGTCGCTGCAGTGCACCCAAAAGTGGGACTGGCTGGGGGAGCCTTGGGCAACGGCTTCGAGGTTCGCCTTGGCAATCGCCGCGATGCGTCGGTCTTGCTCGATGGCGACCACCGTGTCAGCCCCCCGTTGGATGGCCTCGCAGGCCATCACGCCACTGCCGCTGCAGAGATCCAACCAGCGGCAACCGGGCAGCTCCGTGGCCAGCAGGTTCATCACCGCCAGCCGCACCCTCGAGGCGGTGGGCCTGGCGATGTCTCCAGGGGGGCTTAGGAGCTTGCGCCCGCCACTGATGCGCAGGGTCATGGGGTCGCTGCGCTCAATCCTGGAGCCAGGCCAGCCAGCGCCGCAGGATGGCCTCCCCCGCATCGCCAGATTTTTCGGGATGAAATTGGCAGGCCCCAATGGCCCCTTGCCAGACCGCCGCGGTGACCGTTTGGTCCGCAAAATTCACCAGCGCGGTGTTGCAGCGCGAATCGCTGGGTCTTGCGGCATAGGAGTGCACGAAGTACACCCAGCTCTCGCCGCTGCCTGTTGGGAGCAAGGGGCTGGGCTCAGCGGGGAGCAGGGGTTCCCAACCCATGTGGGGAATGGGGTAGCCGGGTTTGCGCGGCAGAGCCACCACCCGGCCTTTGATCAGGCCCAGCCCAGGCAGTAATCCCTCGTCACTGCCCTCGAACAGCAGTTGCAAGCCCAGACAGATCCCCAGCAGGGGCTTTCCCGCTTGGCACCAGTGGTGGATGGCTGGGGCCAGGCCACTGGAGTTCAGCCGTTCCATGGCAGGATCAAAGGCCCCAACGCCAGGCAACACAAGGCCCTCGCAGGCTTCCATGGCGCTTGAGTCGTGCACGGCAACCACACTGGTGCCGATCCGTTCAAAGGCGCGCTGCACGGAATGCAGATTGCCCATGCCGTAGTCGATCAGGCCGATCCGGCTCATGCTGTGCTCGCGGGTTGCCCCTGGCCTGGGATGCTGCAGGGCGAGTCTCAGGGCTGCTGGATTAGAGGTATTTGGAGATCGTGCCGGACAAGGTGGTCTTGGGCACAGCTCCAACCACGGTGTCAACCTTTTGCCCACCTTTGAAGATCATCAAGGTGGGGATGCTGCGGATCCCGTACTGGCTGGCGACGTTGGGGTTTTCGTCGGTGTTCAGCTTGAAGACCTTGATTTTGCCTTCGAATTCTTTGGAGATTTCGTCGACAATTGGCGCCACCATGCGGCAGGGGCCACACCAGGGGGCCCAGAAATCAACCAGCACGGGCACATCGCTCTTGAGCACGTCTTGCTCGAACGATGCGTCAGTGACTGCGGTGGCGCTCGACATCCTTGCAGGGACCAGGGTTCTGGGAATCTAGCAAGGTTGTTTGTGGGCAACCCCAGATTTTAGGGAAGCTTTGCAGGCCAGTGGCACTTGGGCCTGCAGGAGAAGACAAAAAGCCCGGACGCGCCGGGCCGGAGGGTGTGAGGAGTGTGCGAGCCGTAGCCCCCACAACTTCAAGATAGGACCTACTTGCCCATGCCCAACTGTTGGGCTTTTTGGTAAACCTTGCCCTCCGTGAGCAAGGAAGGTGCAACCACCACTTCCACCTGCTGCATTTCCTTGAGAGTGCGGGCTCCCAGGGTGCCCATCGAGGTCTTGATGCAGCCCAGCAGGTTCTGGGTGCCGTCATCGAGGCCCGCAGGACCCCGCAGGATTTTTTCCAGGCTGCCGGTGGTGCCCACCTTGATGCGGGTGCCGCGGGGCAGCACCGGACTGGGGGTCGCCATGCCCCAATGGAAGCCGCGGCCAGGGGCTTCCGACGCCCGGGCGATTGGTGAGCCGATCATCACGGCATCGGCGCCGCAGGCCAGGCATTTGCAAATGTCGCCGCCGG
>CAIYSK010000075.1 GCA_903928835.1 uncultured cyanobacterium | reverse complement strand
GATCACCCCCGGACTAGCGCCGATATCGCGCAGCAGGTCCGCCACCGCGATGACGACCACGACGACCCCCTGGAGAATGTGGAGGCGGTGGTGCTCGATGAATGCCACTACATGAACGATTCCCAACGGGGCACCGTCTGGGAGGAGTCGATCATCCATTGCCCGCCACCGATTCAACTGGTGGCGCTGTCAGCCACGGTGGCGAATGCAGGTCAGCTCACCGATTGGATTGATCGGGTGCATGGCCCAACCCAGCTGGTCTTGAGTGATTTTCGGCCGGTGCCTTTGGCCTTCAGTTTCTGCAGTGCCAAGGGCTTGCATCCCTTACTCAACGACGAAGGCACGGGGCTGCATCCCAATTGCAAGGTGTGGCGGGCTCCGAAGGGCGGCCAGCGCAAAGGGCCGAAAACGGCCAAGCCTCCCCAGCCCGAAGCCCCGCCCCTGGGCTTTGTGGTGGCCCAAATGGCGGAGCGCGACATGCTTCCCGCCATCTATTTCATCTTCAGCCGCCGGGGCTGCGATAAGGGGGTTCGCGACTTGGGCAAGGCCTGCTTGGTGAACCTTGAAGAGCAGGCCCGCATCAAGGCGCGCCTCGATGCCTATATCGCCGCCACCCCCGAGGCGGTGCGCGATGGGGGCCATGCCGATGCCTTGCTGCGCGGAATAGCCGCCCACCATGCCGGCGTGTTGCCGGCATGGAAAGAGCTGATCGAAGAGCTGTTCCAGCAGGGCCTGATCAAGGTGGTCTTTGCCACCGAAACCCTGGCCGCGGGGATCAACATGCCGGCCCGCACCACCGTGATCTCGGCGTTGTCGAAGCGCACCGAGAGGGGCCATAGACCCTTGATGGGCAGTGAATTCCTGCAGATGGCTGGCCGGGCTGGTCGCCGGGGGCTCGATACCCAGGGCTATGTGGTCACGGTGCAGAGCCGCTTTGAGGGCGTGCGAGAGGCGGGCCAGTTGGCCACCAGCCCTGCCGATCCCTTGGTGAGCCAGTTCACCCCGAGCTACGGGATGGTGCTCAACCTCCTGCAGCGCTACGACCTGGCCAAGGCCAAGGAGCTGGTGGAGCGCAGCTTTGGCCGCTATCTGGCCACCTTGGATCTGGTCGAAGACGAGGCCCGGATTGCCGAGTTGATGGGGCAGCTGGATCGCCTGGAAGACGGCTCAGGGGATGTGCCGTGGGAAGACTTTGAAGACTACGAAAAGCAGCGGGCCCGGCTGCGGGAAGAGCGCCGCATCCTGCGGATCCTGCAGCAGCAGGCCGAAGAAACCCTGGCCCATGAGCTCACATTGGCTCTCCAATTCTCCAGTGAAGGCACCCTGGTGAGCCTGAAGGCACCCCAGCTCAAAGGGCGGGTGACACCCGCGGTGATTGTGGAAAAGGTGAAGGGATCGGGCCAGTTCCCCTTGCTCCTCTGCCTGACAGATGAAAACCTTTGGGTGCTGCTGCCTTGCAATGCGGTGGTGAGTTTGCACGCCGAACTCAGCTGCCTCCAGGTGGGCCAGGTGGATCCGCCCCTCCTGCGCCACGGCGGTGAGTTGCGCCATGGCGACCAGGCCAGCGGCGGCTTGGCCCTGGCCGTGGGCCATATGGCCAATCGCCATGACATGACCACTCCCCAGTACGACCTGGCTGGGGAGGTGCAGGCCCATGCCCAGTTGGTGCACCACTTAGAAGAGGAACTGGAGCTCCATCCGGCCCATCGCTGGGGAGATCGCAAGCAACTCAAAAAGCATCGCCGCCGCATGGAGGAACTCCATGACGAGATTGAGGAACGGCAGCGGCTGCTGCACTTCCGCTCCAATCGCCATTGGGATACCTTCCTGGCCCTGATTGAGATCCTGCGCTTCTTTGGAGCCTTGGCTGGCGAGGATGGGCTGGAGCCCACCGAAGTGGGCCGCACGGTGGCTGCCCTGCGGGGCGACAACGAGCTGTGGCTTGGCCTGGCCTTGATGAGCGGCCACTTGGATGAGCTCGATCCCGCCCAATTGGCGGCGGTGTTTGAAGCCATCTCCACCGAGGTGAACCGCCCCGATCTCTGGTGTGGCTACCCGCCGCCGCCCCAGGCGGAGGAGGCTCTCCATGATCTGCGCGGTTTGCGCCGGGAGCTGGAGCGCCAGCAGGAGCGGGCCAAGGTGACGGTGCCGATCTGGTGGGAGCCCGAGCTCACGGGGTTGGTGCATGCCTGGGCCAAGGGCACCAGCTGGAGCGATGTGATCGCCAACACCTCGCTGGATGAGGGAGACGTGGTGCGAATCCTGCGCCGCACCGTGGATCTGTTGGCCCAGGTGCCCTACTGCGAGGCCATCAGCGAGCAGTTGCGCACCAATGCCCGCGCGGCCCTCAAGGCGATCAATCGCTTTCCGGTCTGTGAGATTGAGGATCTGTTGGCGGGAGGCCATGGCCAGCTGGTTCCTGCCACAGAGCGCCCATCCCCGAATGGGGCTTAAGCCTCTTGCTTGGGGTCAGACCCCCAGCCGCTCCCAGATGACGCCCAGGTTGGCTTGGTGCAAATCGGTTGAGAAGCAATCGGCCAGCTGCCCTGGAGTTAGCCGGCTGGTGACATCCCCATCGGCTTCCAAATTGGCGCGGAAATTGCCGCCCTCCACATTCCAGGCGGTGTGGGCATTGCGCTGCACGATGCGATAGGCCTCCTCGCGGGCCATGCCCGACTCCACCAGGGTGAGGAGCACCCGCTGGCTGAACACCACCCCCCCATAGACATTCATGTTGCGGGCCATGTTTTCGGGGTAGACCCCCAGGCCCTTCACCACATCGGTCATCTCCCTGAGCATGAAGTGCAGGGTGGCGGAGCAATCGGGCAGCATCATCCGCTCTACCGAGCTGTGGCTGATATCGCGTTCGTGCCAGAGGGCACAATTTTCCAGGGCTGCCACCACGTAG
>CAIYSK010000074.1 GCA_903928835.1 uncultured cyanobacterium | reverse complement strand
CCCATCACCACCCTCACCTACCTGTTGGTCTACCGCACCGGTAACGGCGCGAAAACCGATTCCATCAAGGAAGTGGTCAAGTACATGCTGAGCGATAAGGCCCAGGCCCAGGCCGATGATCTCGGCTTTGTGCCCTTGAGCGAAGGCATCCAGGCCAAGGCCCAGGCAGCGGTCGACAAGATCAGTCAGTGATCATCTGATTAGTTGGAGGGGCCCTTCGGGGCCCCTTTTTTTATGGTCGCCCCCATCGCCATACCGACCGGGATGGGCGACTGCCTAGCGTTGGTTCAAAGGGGTCATCTGGCTTGGCGGTGCGGGGTCTTCAGGAGAGGAGAGCAATGCTGCAGAGCACGGGCCAGTGGCAACCCCGCCAGTGGCAACCCCGCCAGTGGGGCATCGCGGCCCTGGTGGTCGCCGGCGGTGTGGGTGTGGGGGCTTGGATCTGGAACCATTGGGGTGTTGAAGAAACCGACAACGCCCAGCTCCAGGCCCACCTGATTGAGATCTCCAGCCGGGTGCCGGGCACGATCAGTGCCGTCGCCGTGCAAGACAACCAAACGGTGCGGGCCGGCCAGTTGCTGGTGGCCTTAGATCCCCGCGATGCCCAGGCGGCCCTGCGCCTGGCCCAGGCCGATTGGGTGGAGGCCAGAAGCCAGGCCCAGGCCATGGCTGCCCAGGCCAGCTCCAGCGCGAGCGGATCCCTGGCGGCTGCCAATGTGGCCAGCGCCGACCACCAGGTGGCGGCCGCCGAGCTCAAGCGCGCCGGTGTCGATTTGCGCCGCTTGGAGTTTCTGCTCAAGCAAGGCGGCGTATCCCAGCAGGACGTCGACCGCGCCCGAGCCGCCTATCAGCAGGCCCAGGGCCAGCTCACCCGCAGCCGGGCCAGCCAGCAGCAGGCCTTCGCCAGCCGCTCCCAGGTGGGCGTGGACCAGCAAAAGGCCGCCGCTGCCCGGGCCAAGATTCTCCAGGCAGCGGCTTCCCTCTCCACTGCAAAGCTGCAGCTCGCCTATACCCGCATCACAGCCCCTACCGCCGGGCGGGTGGGCGGCCGGTATGCCGAGGTGGGCCGCCAGGTGCAGCCGGGCCAGCCCCTGCTTACGGTTGTGGAAGCCCAGCCCTGGGTGGAGGCCAATTTCAAGGAGGTGCAGCTCGAGGGCATCCACCCTGGCCAGCGGGCCGAGGTGAGCCTGGATGCCTTCCCGGGCCACCTGTTCTACGGCCGGGTGATCAGCCTGGCCCCGGCCTCGGGAGCTCGTTTTGCCCTGCTCCCCCCCGACAACGCCACGGGCAATTTCACCAAGGTGGTGCAGCGGGTCACGGTGCGCATTTCCCTCGACGATGGCGAGGACGGCCACCGCATCCCTCCTGCCCTCGCCGCGCGACTGGTGCCTGGCCTATCGGCCACCGTGCGGCTGCGCCATTCGTGAGCGCGCCACCTGGGAGCCCATCACCCGCAGCTGCGCCACCGGTTGATTCGCTCAGCTTGCGCCAGTGGGCGGTGATGGTGACAGCTTCGGTGGCGGCCCTGCTCGAAGTGATCGACACCAGCATCACCAATGTTGCCCTGATTCAGATCCAGGCCAGCCTCAGCGCCACCCTGGCCGAAGTGGGCTGGGTGATCACGGGCTATGCCATGGCCACCGTGGTGATGATCCCCCTGAGTGCCTGGCTCAGTGATCGCTTTGGCCAGCGCAGCTACTTCATTTTTTGCCTGGTGGGCTTTACCGGCGCTTCGGTGCTGTGCGGTCTGGCGCCGAATTTGCCGGCGCTCGTGCTCTCCCGGATTTTGCAGGGGCTCCTGGGTGGCGGCCTGCTGCCCAAGGCCCAGGCGATCATGTTCAAAGGGGTGCCCAAGTCGATGCAGGGGGTCACCCAGGCCCTGT
>CAIYSK010000073.1 GCA_903928835.1 uncultured cyanobacterium | reverse complement strand
GGGCATTCCCACCCTGATTCTTTTCAGCCAGGGCAAGGAGCTGGCCCGCCAAGAGGGGGCCGTGGCAAAACCCCAGCTCCAGGCCTTCCTTGATGCCCATCTCTGAACGCCTGGGGCTGCTGGGCTCGGGCGTTTTCGCCCGGATGGACCAACACAAACGCAGCTATCGCCTCTCCGAGGCCTGCCAGGCGCGACCGCTCCTGGACCTCTCCTTGGGCAGCACTGACCTGGCCCCCCCTCCAGCGGTGCTGAAATCCATGGCGGCAGCCTTGCTCGCCCCAGCCAGCTCCTCCTATTGCCTGAATGCCTCCACGCTGCCCTTCCGAGAGGCGGCGGCCCAGTGGGTGCAGCAACGGTTTGGCGTAACGGTGGATCCCCTGCGGGAGGTGCTGTTGCTGGTGGGTTCCCAGGAGGGCACCGCCCACCTGCCCCTGGCGGTACTTAATCCTGGCGAAAAAGCGCTGCTACTCGATCCTGGGTACCCCAGCCACCGCGGCGGGGTGCTGCTGGCCGGGGGCGAACCAGTGCTGTTACCCCTGCGGGCAGCCCAGGGGTGGAGACCCTGCTGGGGGCAGCTAAGCCCCAGCCAGATCGCCCAGCTAAAGCTGCTGGTGCTGGGCTTCCCCCACAACCCCACCGCCACGGTGGGGCAACAGCAATGGCTAGACGAGGCCCTCGCCCTCGCCAAAACCAGTGGGGCGGTGCTAGCCCACGACAACCCCTACGTGGATCTCGCCCTGGAGGGTCAGGCCCCAGCCCTGCTGCGCTGCGAAGGTTGGCGCGAGGCTGGCATTGAATTTTTCTCCTTCTCCAAGGGCTGGTGCTTGGGCGGCTTCCGGCTGGCCTTTGCCGTGGGGGCGGCGCCGTTGATCGAGGCCCTGGCCCAGGTGAAGGCCGTGGTTGATTTCAACCAATCCCTGGCCCTCCAGGCCGGCGCGATCACTGCCCTCCAACAATTTGCCGATTGGCCGGCCCAGTTGCTGCCCATCTATCGTGCCCGCCGCGATGCCATGGCCACAGCGCTCAGGGCCCAGGGCTGGCAGGTGCCCGATGCCAGCATGGCTTTGTATCACTGGCTGCCCCTACCAGAAGCACTGCTGGGCCTAGGCAGTGAAGCGGCCTGCGCTGAATTATTGGAACGCAGTGGCGTGGCCCTCACCCCCGGCGTGGGCTTTGGCCCTGGGGGCGAGGGCTGGCTGCGGCTGGCCCTGGTGGCAGAAGCAGCTGTGTTGCAGGAGGGAGCCGCTCGGCTTGGGGCTGCCCTAAGGCAATGGCCCTAGAGCAATGGCCCTAAGCCATGGCGGCGCCCTCCTGGCCCGCCAGCGGGGGCAGTTGCGCTTGCCCTGGCGCCTGCGGCTGGTGCCCATTTGCGGCAGCACGGAAGATTTATTAAGTGCCTGGCTGGCCACGGGGGTGCCGTTGCCGGTGGCGGTGCTGGCCAGGCGCCAACGCCAGGGCCGCGGTCAGCACGGTCGCCGCTGGCAATCCCCCGCCGGCGGGCTCTGGCTAAGTGCGGC
>CAIYSK010000072.1 GCA_903928835.1 uncultured cyanobacterium | reverse complement strand
TGGTGCCGCTCTGGTTGGGGGCGATCTGGGCCCTCAGGATCTTGGCCGCGATATCGAAATCCACAGCCAGCCGATAGGTGATCGGCTGATGCACCGCTTCCCGCGGGAAATGCAGGGTGAGCCGCCGTTTCAAGCCAGGGAGCCCTCGAGGTTCAAAAACCTAGCAAGCACTGGCAAAGTGCATGCCATGACTTCACCCCCCAGCGCCTCCCGCCTCGGCGCCAAGGAACGCCTGCTCCTGGTCTTACTGGCAGCTGTTTTGGCTGGCGCCGTGCTCTGGCTCCGGGGCGGTCTGCATCCCGAAGCCCCCTTGGAACGGCTTGCCCGCCAATCCCCCGACCTGCAGGTGGCCTTGGCCAACGGCAGGCCGACCGTGGTGGAGTTCTATGCCGACTGGTGCGAAGCCTGCCGGACCATGGCACCAGCCATGGAGGCCATGGAACAGGAGCACCGGGGCCGACTCGATGTGGTGCTGCTCAATGTCGACAACCCCCGCTGGCAACCGGAGATGGATCGCTATGCCGTCAATGGCATCCCCCAGCTCGAGCTGTTCAATGCCCAGGGCGAGGGTGTTGGTCGATCGATCGGTGCCAGAACGGCCAGCGACCTACAGGCCCTTGGCCGGGCCCTGATCGAGGATCGTCCGCTGCCGGCGATCGCTGGAGTTGGCAAGGTGAGCCAGCTCAACGAAGATCCAGCGGAGTCGAGCCTGCGGGCCGCCCCAGCGCCGGCCCTGGCCGGCCCCCGAAGCCACGCCTAACGCCACCCCACCTGCTGACCCCATGGATCCCCGCTTCCGGGTGGCCCTGATTGCCGCCACACCCAATCCCCAACAGTGCGTGTATGCCGGCATGCACCAGGACTACAGCGAAGGCTTCGTGGCAGAGGATCCATCCAGCTGGCCTGACGAAACCAAAGCCGGGGAGGTCTGCGTCAAACGGCTTTTAGCTGGGGAGCGCGGCCATTACGGCCCCCTGGAACATGCCCAGATTGTCTTGAATGTGGGTTGGTTTCCCCACTCGGTGATGCAGCAGGCTCGGACCCACCGGGTGGGGGTGAGCTTTGACGTGCAATCGATGCGCTACACCGGCGATCGCATCTGCAAGGCCGCCAGCGGCGCGCTCCCCCTGGAAGAGGTGTTCTATCTCCGGCCCGAGGGCAGCTACAGCGACCGCCAAGGCAAAAAGTATGCCTACACCGCGGAACAGCGCCAAATCGATTTAGCGCTGTGCCAGCAAGCTGCCGAGCGTTACAGCGACCTGCTCCAGGCCGGTTTTGCTGAAGAACATGCCCGCGGCATCCTTCCCTTCGATTACCGCCAACACTTTGTGGTGAGCTTCAGCCTCAGGGCGTTTCTGCACTTCCTGGATCTCAGGGCCAAGCTCGATGCCCAGCAGGAAATCCGCGAACTCTGCGACCTGATGTGGCCCCACCTCCAGAGCTGGGCACCCCAATTTGCCGACTGGTATGGAAAGAGCCGGCTCCATAAAGCCCGCTTGGCTCCCTAAACGGAAGCCAAGCTATTGGCGCCCCTCCCGGGGCGACGCCCGCTTGGCTCCCTAAACCTTGGCCAAGGTGACCCGCTCGGGCTGGTGCTGGTACTTACCGGCCCGATCTTTGTAGGTGGTCTCGCAGGGATCTCCCTCAAAGAACAGCAACTGACAGATGCCCTCATTGGCATAAATGCGGCAATCAGCCCCGGAAGAATTGCTGAATTCCAAGGTGAGATGGCCCTCCCAACTGGCCTCAGCTGGCGTGGTGTTCACGATGATGCCAAGGCGGGCATAGGTGCTTTTGCCCAGGCAAATCACGGTGATGTTGGGGGGCACCTTCATGTGTTCAAGGGCCACGCCCAGCCCGTAGGAATGGGCCGGAAGAATGAAATAGGCACCGTCGCCATCGTTTTGGAGCGGGGCTGGCTCCAAATTGGCGGGATTAAAGCGCTTGGGGTTCATGATCGTGCCCGGCACATGCCGAAAAATCAGAAACTCCTTGGCAGACAAGCGCAGGTCGTAGCAGTAGGAAGAACAACCGAAGCTGAGCACTGGCGAAGCCAGGTTCTCCGGATCGAGATGGCGGACCAAGGTGGCTTGAAATGGTTCGAGCATGCCTGCTGCGGCTTGCTCGTTGATCCAGCGGTCGTTTTTCAGCATGAAGGGAAAGAAACCTAGAAACCGCGGCGCAGTTGGGTGACCTGATCAGCCAAGGCCATCAGATTCGGCCCCATGGCAGGGCCCGTCAGGATGACATCCATCTGGGCCGGACGCTGCTCCAGGGTGGCCACCACCTCGTCGAGCTCGAGGTAGCCCAACTCCACCGCCAATCCCAATTCATCCAGCACCATCAGATCAACAGCACCGGTCAGGAGCTGCTCGCGGCTAAACGCCCACACCTGCTGCACGGCATCGATGGCTTCAGCTGAAGCCTCTGGGGCCGTAGCCGACAAGCAGGCCGGCACCCCAGGGCGCAACCACTGCAACCGGCCACAGAGCCACAAACTGCTCGCGAGCCCCTGATCAACACCGCCTTTCAGAAACTGGGTGATCAGTACCCGACTGCCCAAGCCCGCGGTGCGGAGCGCCTGGCTCAAGACCGATCCGAAACTGCCCCGGAAAGGAGCTGTATGAATTTGCAGCAACCCCTCGGGCTTGGCCACCAGCCGCAGGGGCAGGTCCGGCGTCAAGGCCGGCTCTGCCGCTAAGGCCCCTGGGGACGGCCGATGGGCCGTGCCGGCCACCACCTCAAGGCGCTGCGGATGG
>CAIYSK010000071.1 GCA_903928835.1 uncultured cyanobacterium | reverse complement strand
GGGTCACCTGCCACCAGGGCATAGCCCACGTAGCGCAAGAACCAGGCGAGGTCACGGATGGATTTTTTCATCCGATCGGTGCCGTAGCGGCCAACCCCAATCGGGCTAAAGCCCGTGGGCAGCACGACGCGCACATCGGCATCGCCGCCGGCGCCATCGAGCAACCGGGTGAAGATGTTGCCACCGGTGCTGCCGGTGCCCTCGGCAAAGGTTTGAACCGATTGCTGGAAGGCGACCTGGTCAGCGGCAAGCGCTACGCCGCCGTCTGGAGCCTTGGGGGCACTGCCAATGGGCCCATCCAAATAGGAGAGGGGGGTCCCACCGGCAAAGATGCGGTTGGCCGCCTTGGCAACGATGAATTGGGCGTTGTCCGAAAGACGGCGTGCAGCTTGAACGCGCAGCTGTCCGCTTTGGAAGAAGGTGATCAGGCCTTGGAGTTCTCCCCCATCGGGGAAGCGATCCTGTTGCTCCGCCTGACGGACGCTGGAGAGCGGCAGGGTGTCGTAGCGCTGGGGAGCAACCCTGGTGCTGCCGCTGCTGGCGGTCACGGTCATTGACGAGAGCGAACCGGGCTGGGCCACGTTACGGCTGGGGGTCTGGGCCTTTGAGGTGGCATGAACAAATGTTTGCAGCTCGATGGGTTCGGGTGCCGCTCCAGGCGGGAGCCCATGAAATGCTCCCCAGAGCTCGCCCCATGCCCGTTCGTGATCCTGTGACCGCTAACACCGATGCCGCCACCC
Organism: uncultured cyanobacterium; assembly: GCA_903928835.1. Lineage (GTDB taxonomy): Bacteria > Cyanobacteriota > Cyanobacteriia > PCC-6307 > Cyanobiaceae > Cyanobium_A. Next base: position 10,067 of record CAIYSK010000071.1, on the reverse strand, counting down.
CTGTGGTGAGTGCCTTCTACGACCGCTTCCCCTACCCGGGAGATCCCCTTCAGGACGGCGCACCGCCTGGATACAACTGGCGTTGGTGCGTCGATAGTGCCCGCGCCTTTGTGGCCGGCACCCTCCCCGCCCGGCCTGCTGAAGGCCCCAGGCCCTGGCGGATCCTGGATGCGGGCTGTGGCACGGGGGTCAGCACCGATTACCTGGCCCATCTCAATTCAGGTGCCGAGATCCTCGCCGTGGATATCAGCGCCGGGACCCTTGAGGTGGCCCGGGAGCGCACCCGCCGCTCGGGGGCCGCTGCCCAGGCCAGGTCGCTGCGCTTTGCGCAACGCAGCCTGCTCGATCTGGGCGGGGAAGCCCCCTTTGATTACATCAATTCCGTTGGTGTGCTCCACCACCTTCGGGAGCCAGAGGCAGGCCTGAAGGCCTTGGCGGATCTGTTGAAGCCCGGTGGAGTGCTGCACCTTTTCCTTTATGCCGATGGCGGCCGCTGGGAAATTCACCGCACCCAGCGGGCCCTCAGCCTGCTCGGGGTAGGAACGGGTGCGGAGGGCCTGCGCTTGGGGCGAGGTCTTTATGAGGTGCTGCCTGACTCCAATCGACTGCGCCGTCACCACGAGCAGCGATGGGCGCTCGATACCGCGGCGGACGCGAATTTCGCCGACATGTATCTCCATCCCCAGGAGACGAGTTACAACCTCCAGCGGCTGATGGCCTTTGTGGCCAGTGCGGACCTTCACTTTGCGGGGTTTTCCAATCCCGAGGTGTGGGATCCGGCCCGATTGCTCCAAGGGGAGCTGCTGGAGCGGGCCCAGGCCCTGCCGGTGGAGCAGCAATGGGCCTTGATCGAAGATCTCGATCCCGACATCAGCCACTTCGAGTTTTTCCTGAGCCAGGGCGAGTTGGTTCGGCCCGACTGGGGTTCCGATGCGGCCCTGCTGGCGGCCTCCGGTGAGCGCAACCGCTGCCTTTGGGGTTGGCCTGGCCTGGCCCTGCTGGATTCCGATATGGCCCCCCTCGATCTGAGCCCGGATGGTTTGGCCTTGATGCAGGCTTTGGAGCTGGCGCCAGCGGGCACGCCCCTAGGGCAGCTGGCCCTGGGCTGGGAGTCCCAGCGGCAGGCGGCGGTGGCGCGCACGTTGGTGGCCCAAAGGGTGCTGCTGCCCGTGCTGGCCTAAAGGGGAGATCCCTTTCTCGGCCTTGAACCTGTCAGGCACGTGATAGATTCCGCGCGCCTTTTCAGGGCTCAGATTCGTTTGTCGGTTTCCGTCCCTTGCTCGCCTGATGCCGGCCTATCGGCATCCGATCCCTCCGGGGAAGACGAGCTCAGGGACCAGGCCAACAACGACCTGGCCCCAACGCAGGTCGACTGCGCGGTTGCCGATTCAGCTCCGGCTGATCCCAGCAATGGCATGGACGACTTCTTCAGGCTCAAACGACGCTTGTTGCTGTTCACCCTGCTGCTTTCAGTAGGGGCCGTGGCGATCACCGCAGTCGTTGTCAACCTCGCCACTGCTTTCAGCGTGCTGGTGGGTGCGACAGCTGGCCTTCTCTATCTCTGGCTTCTCAGCCGGAGTGTGTCCCGCCTCGGAGAAAACTCCCGGCGGATCAGTAAGGCCCAGTTGTTGGTACCGGCTGTGCTGGTTTTGGTGGCTTCTAAGGTTCCCCAGCTGTCGATCCTGCCGGCCCTTTTGGGCTTCTTGATCTACAAGCCTGCTGTGATCCTTCAGGCTCTACTCGATCGATCAACTGTCATTGGCGGTTCATCACCCAGTCGTCCTTGACGGTTCGCCGTCGTTGATTCCCTTCCCGTTCCGTCGCCCTTGCGACCTTGAGCTCCCCCTTGCTGGCTCCAATGCCTTTCATCCTTCCCTTTGCCGAACTGGAGGTTGGTCAACACCTCTATTGGCAACTTGGCAACTACAAAATCCACGGTCAGGTTTTCCTGAGCTCCTGGGTGGTGATTGGTGCCCTGTTGGCCCTGGTGGTGGTTGGCACCCGCAAATTGGAGCGGGACCCTCGTGGTGTTCAAAATCTCCTGGAGTTCCTTTGGGACTACATCCGTGATTTGGCCCGGGAGCAGATCGGTGAGAAGGCCTATCGCGATTGGTTGCCCTTCATTGGCACCCTGTTCCTGTTCATCTTTGTCAGCAACTGGGGCGGAGCCCTGGTGCCTTGGAAGTTGATTCACCTTCCCAGTGGCGAACTCGGTGCTCCCACGGCCGATATCAACACCACCATTGCTTTGGCTCTGTTGGTGTCTTTGGCCTATTTCTATGCGGGTTTGAGCCGCAAAGGTCTGCGGTACTTCGAGTACTACGTGGAGCCCACGCCGATCATGCTCCCGTTCAAGATCGTCGAGGACTTCACCAAGCCCCTGTCCCTGTCCTTCCGTCTCTTTGGCAACATCCTTGCCGATGAGCTAGTTGTGGCTGTTTTGGCGTTCTTGGTGCCCCTGATCGTGCCCCTGCCGGCCATGTTCCTTGGCCTGTTCACCAGTGCCATTCAGGCTCTGATCTTCGCCACCCTGGCCGCTTACTACATCGGTGAGGCGGTGCACGAAGAGCACCACTAGGAGCTCCTCGCTTTGCAGAGAGGTACCCACGCTCTGCTAAATCTCCTGCGCGCAGGTCCGGTTGCACCCCGGGCCCATCCCTTGAGGGATGTCCCAGGCGCAGGGTTTTATTCCCGGTCCACTACGCGCTGTTTGGCGCCTCCCATCCCCCACTCCACCATGGATTCCATTACCTCCGCTGCGTCGGTTCTGGCCGCTGGCCTGGCTGTCGGCCTCGGTGCCATCGGCCCCGGCATCGGTCAGGGCACCGCAGCTGGCGGCGCCGTTGAAGGCATTGCACGTCAGCCTGAAGCCGAAGGCAAGATTCGCGGCACCCTGCTGCTCTCCCTGGCCTTCATGGAAGCTCTCACCATCTACGGCCTTGTGGTCGCCCTGGTGCTGCTGTTCGCCAACCCCTTCGCCGGTTGATCGCAACGTGAGTGGCTGGACGGTGGGGGCTTGAGCCCCTGCCCTCCAGAGCCCCACTTGCCGCTTCCCCGCCCGACCGTTCCAGCGCCCTCGCCCCAATGACCAGCTGGCTTCTGCTTGCCGAAGCAGGTGCTCAGGAGGGAGGTCTTTTTGACCTCGATGCCACCCTGCCCTTGATGGCAGTTCAGGTGGTTCTCCTCACCTTCATTCTGAATTCGCTGTTTTTCCGCCCGGTCGGCCGGGTTGTGGAGGAACGCGAGAGCTTCATCACCACCAGTCGTGCCGATGCCAAGCAAAAGCTGGCCCAGGCAGAGCGGCTGGAATCCGACCTCAAAGAACAGCTCAAGGACGCGCGTCAGCAGTCCCAAAAGTTGATCCAAGAGGCCGAGCAGGAGATGGAGCGTCTCTATCGTGAGGCGATGGCGATGGCTACGGCCGATGCCAATGCTTCAAGGGAGCAAGCCCGTCGCGAGATTGACGCTGAACGCGATCAAGCCGTGACCAAGATGAACGCCTCCGCCGACCAGCTCGGTGAGCTCATCGTGTCCCGTCTGTTGGCAACGTCATGAGCATCGTGTTTCCAGCTCTTCCTGTGAGCCATCTTTTGGCGGCCCATGGATCCTTTGGTCTCAATCTCAATCTGTTTGAGACCAACATCATCAACCTGGCGATCGTCATCTTCGGTCTCTGGAAGTTTTTGCCAGGCTTCCTTGGCGGCATCCTCGAACGTCGCCGTGGCGCGATCCTCGCGGATCTCAAGGATGCCGAAGACCGCCTGGTCCAGTCCACCGCCGCGTTGGCCCAGGCCCAAGCTGATCTTGCGGCTGCCCAGCAAAAGGCTGAGCAAATCCGCGTCGATGGCCAAGCCCGCGCTGAGGCCTTGAGGCTCGAGAGCGAGAAGCGCACCATCGAGGAGATGGCCCGCCTCAAGCAAGGCGCCATGTCCGATCTGAGTGCCGAAGCCGCCCGGGTCACTGACCAGCTGCGCCGCGAAGCCGCCAATCGTGCCATTGAAAAGGCTTTGGCTACCTTGCCTGGAAAGCTGGATGCAGCAGCCCAGGCCCGACTGATTGATCAGTCCATCAACACCCTGGAGAACGCCTGATGCCTCTCCTGAATTCAATCGCCACCCCCTACGCCGAAGCGTTGCTCCAGCTGGCTGAATCCCGCAAGGAAACCGACACGGTGGCTGAGCAGGTCAAGGATTTGCTCGCTATTTGGAAAGACAACCCTGTGTTGCGCGAGGCCATGGCTTCCCCTGTCCTGGAGCCCGAAGCCAAAAAAGCTGCCTTGGCGAGTTTGTTCGCCGATCAGTTGACGCCTTCGATGCAGAACCTGCTCAAGCTTCTGGCCGATCGCCAGCGGATTTCCGTTCTGGATTCGGTGCTGGTGCGGTTCCTCGAGCTGTATCGCACGCTTCGCAATATCACCCTTGCCAAGGTGACGTCGGCGACGGAGCTCACCGACGATCAGCAGGCCCAACTCAATCAGAAGGTCCAGTCGATTACGGGCAGCAAAGCTGTCGAGTTCGACCTCTCCATCGATCCCAGCCTGATTGGGGGCTTCATCGTCAGCATGGGCTCCCAAGTGATTGACGCCAGCCTGTCTGGTCAAGTGCGCCGCCTTGGCTTGGCGCTCGCCAAGGTGAGCTAGCCCACCTCCAGGCGACCAACTGGTCGCTCGCCTTTCCGCTTCAACCATCTCCGCTTTCCAGCCTTTCCTTTCATTCGCCCCGCCTGCGGGGACTTCCTCCCATGGTTTCCATCCGCCCCGACGAGATCAGCGCCATCCTCAAACAGCAAATTGAGGACTACGACAAGTCGGTTTCGGTCAGCAATGTCGGAACTGTGCTGCAGATTGGCGATGGCATCGCCCGGGTCTACGGCCTCCAGCAGGTGATGGCCGGAGAGCTGGTTCAGTTTGAAGACGGCACCGAAGGCATTGCCCTGAACCTTGAAGACGACAACGTCGGCGTGGTGCTGATGGGGGAAGGTCGCGGAATTCAGGAAGGCAGCACCGTCAAGGCCACCGGCAAGATTGCTGCTGTGCCCGTAGGCGACGCCATGCTGGGCCGAGTGGTGAACTCCTTGGGTCAGCCCATCGATGGCAAGGGTGACATCGCCACCACCGAAACCAGGCTGATCGAATCGATGGCGCCGGGCATCATCCAACGCAAGTCGGTGCATGAGCCCATGCAGACGGGCATCACCGCGATCGACGCCATGATCCCCATCGGCCGTGGCCAGCGGGAGCTGATCATTGGCGACCGTCAAACCGGCAAGACCGCCATTGCGATCGACACCATCCTCAACCAGAAAGGTGAGGACGTGGTTTGCGTTTACGTGGCCGTGGGCCAGAAGGCCGCTTCCGTGGCCAACGTGGTGGAAGTACTCCGGGAGAAAGGCGCCCTCGACTACACCATCGTGGTGGCCGCCAGCGCTTCGGAAGCCGCCGCACTCCAATACCTCGCCCCTTACACCGGCGCAGCCCTGGCTGAGTCATTCATGTACAAGGGCAAGGCCACCCTGGTCATCTACGACGACCTCACCAAGCAGGCCCAGGCCTATCGCCAGATGTCGCTGCTGCTGCGTCGTCCCCCCGGCCGTGAGGCCTACCCCGGCGACGTCTTTTATTGCCACAGCCGTTTGCTGGAGCGCGCCGCCAAGCTTTCCGATGCCATGGGCAAGGGCAGCATGACCGCCCTGCCCATCATCGAAACCCAAGCCGGAGACGTTTCGGCCTACATCCCCACCAACGTGATTTCGATCACCGATGGTCAGGTCTTCCTCAGCTCCGATCTGTTCAACTCCGGTCTGCGTCCCGCGATCAACGTGGGTATCTCCGTGAGCCGGGTGGGTGGTGCGGCCCTAACCAAGGCGATCAAGAAAATTGCCGGCACCCTGAAGCTGGAACTGGCCCAGTTCGACGAACTGGCGGCCTTCTCCCAGTTCGCTTCCGACCTCGATGCTGCTACCCAGCAGCAACTGGCTCGGGGTAAGCGTCTGCGCGAGATCCTCAAGCAACCCCAGTTCAGCCCCCTGATCCTTGCCGAACAGGTGGCCGTTGTGTACGCCGGTGTGAAAGGTCTGATTGACGAGGTTCCCGTGGAATCCGTTGTTCAGTTCTGCCGCGAACTGCGTGACTACCTGAAGTCCAACAAGGCTGACTTCATCTCCAAGGTGCAGACCGAGAAGCAACTCAGCGACGAAGCTGAGGCCATGCTCAAGGATGCCATCCAAGAGGTGAAGTCGACCATGCTCGCCTCGGTTTGAGGAAGGGCACAACCAATGGCAAACCTCAAGGACATCCGCGACCGAATTAGTTCGGTCAAGAACACCCGCAAGATCACCGAGGCCATGCGCCTGGTGGCGGCCGCCAAGGTGCGCCGCGCCCAGGAGCAGGTGCTGCGCAGTCGTCCCTTCGCCGACCGTTTGGCCCGCATCCTGGAGAATCTCCAGTCGCGCATGCGGTTTGAAGATGCTGATGCTCCCCTGTTGGAGCAACGGGACGTCTCCACCATCACCCTGTTGGCCGTGACCGGCGATCGGGGCCTCTGCGGTGGCTACAACGCGAACATCATCAAGCGCACCGAACTCCGCTACGCCGAGCTCAAGGCCCAGGGTTACACCGTCAATTTGGTGCTGATTGGGCGTAAGGCGATTACTTACTTCCAGAACCGCGCCAAGCTCTACACCATTCGGGCCACGTTTACCGGCCTGGAGCAGGTGCCCAATGCCAAGGAAGCCATGGGCATCGCCAGCGATGTGCTGGCCGATTTCCTCTCTGGCTCTACCGATCGGGTGGAAATCATCTTCACCAAGTTCATCAACTTGGTGAGCTCCAAGCCCGTGTCCCAAACCCTGCTTCCCCTGGATCCCCAAGGGATTGCGCTTCCCGATGATGAGATCTTCCGCCTCACAACCCGCAAGGGTGAGCTCGGCGTGGAAGTGGGAAGTACGGCCAATACGGTGGCCAAACTGCCTTCCGATGTCGTCTTTGATCAGAGCCCGGATCAATTGCTCAATGCCCTGCTGCCGTTGTACCTGGAAAACCAGTTGCTGCGGTCGCTGCAGGAGGCGGCTGCCTCGGAATTGGCCAGTCGCATGACGGCCATGAACAATGCCAGCGACAACGCTAAGGCTCTCGCCAAGACCCTCACCCTCGATTACAACAAGGCTCGCCAAGCTGCCATTACCCAGGAGATCCTGGAAGTGGTGGGCGGCGCAGCCGCGATGGTCTAGTTGATTCGACTGGTTCAGTACAGCCGATCGGTTTCGTCACGATCGGGTTGCAGACCCCGATCCCCAACCCCAAAACCCAGCACGCTTCGGCCGTTACGCCCGCTTTGCGGGCAACACGACCTTTGGTTTGCTGGGTTTTTTGTGGCTAGGAAATGAACGGCCCACCCGAGCAGGAAGATGGGCCCAGTAGGGCATTACGGCGGTCGGCATGACAACCATGGGAGCTTTGGCCTTGGGGCAACTGGCGCTAGAGCCCCTGTTTCCCGTGGCCCTCGGGCGGGTGCAGTTGGCCCCGGATCCCTTGGACACGGCGTTCCAGTTGCAGGCGATTAACGAGCTTCGGGGTGGGGCCAGCTCCAATCCGGATCCGGGTTGTGCCTGGACCGGGGATCTCAATGGCGCGTGGCAGCTCCATCGCCACCCGGCCTTTGCGCCTTTGATCGCCTCACTGCTGGGGCATGCCCGCAGCTACTTGCAGGAATTGGGCTTTGATTTGAACCAGGTCTCCCTGCATCTGCAGCGCTGTTGGCCGGTGGTCAGCGAACTGGATCAGGTGGTTGGCCGGCACCATCACCCCAATGCCCATGTGAGTGCGGTCTATTACCTCAATGGCGATGGCAGTGGCCGCCAAGGCTGTTTGCGCCTTTATCCCCAGCGGCAGGTGAACGAATTGGTGCCCGGTTTGGCCGTGGGCCATGGGGGTCCCCTAGCTGGGGCGCAAGGACCCTGGAATGCCCCCTGGATTGATCTGGCACCCCAGGCCGGATTGCTGGTTTTGTTCCCTTCAAATCTCGACCATGCGGTCTTGCCCAACGGGGACCCCGATGACACCCGCTATTCGATCAGCCTGGATCTGGCCCTTTCAGCCCCAGCGGTTGGGGAGGGCGAGACGCCGCCTGAATACCTGGCCCCCCATCCCAGCCAGTGGCAAGAGGTTTAGGGCTGCCTGGGAGAATGGGCTGGCACGGCCCGCTGCTGCCCTTCCCCTGTGACCGACTCCCAAGTTTTCACTGTTGTCTGCGACATCGACGGCAGCAGTCACACCTTCCAGTGCAGCAGTGGGCAAACCGTTTTGGCGGCAGCTGAAGCGGCCGGGGTGCCGTTGCCCAGCTCCTGCTGCTCAGGCGTCTGCACAACCTGCGCCGCTGTGGTTATGGAGGGCACGGTGCACCAACCCGATGCCATGGGCGTGAAGGCTGAACTGCAGCAGCAGGGCTATGCCCTGTTGTGTGTCTCCTTCCCCCGCAGCGATTTGAAGCTCAGGGCTGGCCAGGAGGATGCCCTCTATGAAGCCCAGTTCGGCCAGTACCAAAAGTGAGGCTGGAGCCCCTGGAGCTGCGGCTGCTGCGCCAGGGCGGGCCGCTGCTTGACCAGGTGCGACAGGCTTTGACATCCCATGGCCGGCCCCTGCGATGGGCGATTACGGCGGTGGAGCCCAGCCCCGAGGGCCCCGTGCTGGTGATTGAGGCCGTTGTCGTGATCGACGAGGCCTTATGAGCCCCGCAGCTTCTATGGCGCCCCCCATGCCCACGTTGTTGGTGATCCCCACCGGCATTGGCTGTGACCAGGGCGGCTATGCCGGGGATGCCCTGCCGGCGGCGCGGCTGCTGGCGGCGGCCAGTGGTTGCCTGATCACCCACCCCAATGTGATGAACGGTGCCGCCCTGTACTGGAGCGATCCCCGCATCCACTACGTGGAGGGTTCTGCCATGAATCGCTTTGCTACCGGTGCCTTGGGCCTCAGGCCCGTCAGGCGGCAGCGGCTGGGATTGTTGCTGGATGGGGGCATGGAGCCCGTGCTGCGGCAGCGCCACCTGCAGGTGGTCGATGGTTGTCGGGCCACGTTGGGCCTGGAGATTGGTCCGGTGATCACCACCGACACACCCCTGGGGGTGCGCTTGAGCCAGGGGGCTAGTGGGGCCAGTTGGGGCCAGCTGGAGCGCCCCGATGCCCTGTTGCGCGCTGGTGAGCAATTGCTGGCCCAGGGAGCAACGGCCATCGCCGTGGTGGCCCGTTTCCCGGAAGATCCTGAGAGTGAAGCCCTGGCGGCCTATCGCCAGGGCTCGGGGGTGGATGGTTTGGCCGGCGCCGAGGCGGTGATCAGCCATCTCCTCAGCAGCCATCTCGGCATTCCCTGCGCCCATGCCCCCGCCCTGAGCCCCTTGCCCCTCGACCCCGCCCTGGATCCCAGGGCGGCAGGCGAGGAGCTGGGTTACACCTTTTTGCCCTGTGTGCTGGTGGGCCTCAGCAGGGCACCCCAGCTGGTGCCCTTGGAAGCCGCTTCACCAGCGGTGTTGGCCGATCCCCAGCTCCTGGCCCGCGAGCAGTTGGGGGCGGTGGTGGCCCCTGCTGGGGCCCTGGGTGGGGAGGCCGTGCTGGCTTGCGCCGAGCTTGGGGTGCCCTTGATCACGGTGGCCAATCCCTGCCTGCTGGATGTCACGGCGGCCGCCCTTGGGCTGGAGGCCCTTGCCACTAGCAGTTATGCCGAAGCGGCGGGGTTGGTTCTGGCGTTGCGGGAAGGCCTTAGCCCGGCTGCCTTGCGGCGGCCCCTAGCTTCTGGGATGGCCTGAGCGGCTGGCCTACAGCGCCGCAATCGGCATGCGCCAGCCGGTGCCAAAGGCGCGGCCGCTCACTTTGAGCAGGGGGGCGGCCTGGCGCCGCTTGAATTCGGCCCGCCGCACCAGCTGCATGATCCGTTCGGCGTGCTCGGCATCCACGGGCCTGCCATCGGCGAGGCCCTGACTCACGATCTCCTCAGGGCTGCGCAGCTCTTCGATCAGGGCTTTGAGAATCGGATCGAGCAGGGCGTAATCGGGCAGGGAATCGCTGTCCCGTTGGTC
>CAIYSK010000070.1 GCA_903928835.1 uncultured cyanobacterium | reverse complement strand
TAACAGAACGCTGGGCAGGAGCTGCTGGCGGATCACTTCCTGCACCTGGTGGGTGCCCTCCAACAGCAACAAACCCTGCTCCCGACGTCCCTTGGCGGCATGGAGCTCCCGCAGGCGCTTCACCAAAGGGTTCCGCCGGCTTGTGATCAGCTCGGCGGGGCGCTGCCGATCAAAAGCCACCTAAAACGTGTCGTGACGGCGCACGTGCATGCCGTCGTCGACCACCAGGTGCTTGCCCTGTAAATCAAGCCCCTTTACCGAAGCCACCTCCCCCTTGAGGCCTTCGGTTTGGAGGTTTTCAATCAGCTTCTTGAGCAGGACGTCTTCGATGGTGGTCTCGTCGAATCCTTCGGGGGTCAGCCTTTCCAGAAACTTCCCCATTTTGGAGGCGATGACCTCGGAGGCATTCGAGATCTTGAGGACGATCATTGAAGGAAAAAGTGCGGATGGGGAGACTTGAACTCCCACGACATTGCTGCCACTAGTACCTGAAACTAGCGCGTCTACCAATTCCGCCACATCCGCGTGGCCGTCGCAATAGCGACACCAAAAAGATACGCCATCACCCCCGCAGCAGCGGATCGAGCCAGTTCCAGCGGCGGCCGTCTAGACGGTCTCACCTTTTGTTGTCAACATGCCCGCGTAAGAGGAGGGACAGCCGTCCATGATCTTGACTGCTGTCCAATCTCAAACGATTCTCAATCCCCAGCTTGAAATCTCTGGTGGCCGCAAGCTCTCTGGCGAGTTGCGCGTCAGTGGCGCCAAGAATTCAGCCCTGGTGCTGATGGCTGCCTGCCTGCTCACCCGCGACACGATTCGGCTGCGCAATGTGCCGCCGCTCACCGACATCAGCGCCATGGGCGAGATGCTGCGCAGCCTCGGCGGCACGGTGAACCACACCGCCGACGGCATCGAGCTCAACGGCAATCACATCAACAATTCCACCGCTCCCTACGAGCTGGTGAACAGCCTGCGGGCCAGCTTCTTCTGCATCGGCCCCCTCCTGGCGCGCATGGGCATGGCCAAGGTGCCCCTGCCCGGCGGCTGCCAGATCGGCACCCGTCCCGTGGTGGAGCATGTCAAGGGCCTCAAAGCCCTCGGCGCCCAGGTCACCATTGAGCACGGGGTCGTCACCGCCGTGGTGCCCGGGCGGGCCCACCGCCTCACCGGTGGGCGCATCTATCTCGATTGCCCCAGCGTGGGCGCCACCGAAACCTTGATGATGGCCGCCGCCCTTGCCGACGGCGAAACGGTGATTGAAAACGCCGCGCTGGAGCCCGAAGTGGTGGACCTGGCCGGCCTACTCCTTGCCATGGGTGCCCGGGTGCGGGGTGCCGGCACCCCAACCATCACGATCACCGGGGTGGAGCGACTCCACGGCGCCGACTACGCCGTGATTCCAGATCGCATTGAAGCCGGCACCTTCATGCTTGCCGCCGCCATCACCCGGTCCCACCTGCGGATCTCGCCGGTGATTCCCGACCATCTCGGGGCGGTGATCACCAAACTCGAGGAGGCCGGCTGCACCATTCAGCACGACGGCATTGGCCTCACCGTGAAGGCGAATCGGATCACAGCTGTTGACCTAAGAACCCAGCCCTTCCCTGGCTTCCCCACCGACCTACAAGCCCCCTTCATGAGCCTGCTGGCCACCGCCCAGGGCACCAGCGTGATCACCGAAAACATTTTCGAAAACCGCCTGCAGCACGTGGCTGAACTGCAGCGCATGGGTGCTGCCATCCGGATGCAAGGCAACACGGCCTTTGTGGAGGGCGTGCCCCAACTCAGCGGCGCCCCCGTGCAGGGCACCGACCTGCGCGCCTCCGCCGCCATGGTGCTGGCGGGGCTGGCAGCGGAAGGCATCACCACGGTGCGGGGCCTCGAATACCTCGACCGCGGCTACGCCGGCCTGGAGGACAAGCTCAATGCGGCAGGAGCTTGTATCGAACGGGTCAGCGCCAGTCCAGCCCTGGTGAACGTGGCGGCGTAAGCTCCCACGCGGGGGAGCGTGGCGGAATTGGTAGACGCATTCGACTCAAAATCGAACGCCTTCGGGTTTGTGGGTTCGAGTCCCACCGCTCCCATCGAGCCTCCACCCAGGGAGGCACCAGCCCAGTCGGCGGTGATGAACACCTACGGGCGCTTCCCCCTCGAGCTGGTTCGGGGTAGGGGAGTTTGGGTGTGGGATCACAACGGCAAGCGCTACCTCGACTGCGTCGCCGGGATCGCCGTCTGCACCCTGGGCCACAGCAGTGGCGTGATGCGCCGCCAACTGGGCCGGCAGCTGGGCAAGCTCCAGCACGTCTCCAACCTCTATCGGATCCCTGAGCAGGAGCAACTGGCCGCCTGGATCACGGCCAACAGCTGCACCGACACGGTGTTCTTCTGCAATTCCGGCGCCGAGGCCAACGAGGCGGCGATCAAATTGGCCCGCAAGCATGGCCGCATCGCCCGGGGCATCGGCAGCACCAGCTCTGAAACGCCAATCATTCTCACCGCCCAGGCCAGCTTCCACGGACGCACCCTCGCCGCCGTCACGGCAACCGGCCAACCCAAATATCACCAGGGCTTTGAGCCCATGGTGCAGGGATTCCAGTACTTTCCCTACAACGACATCGCCGCCTTCGAGGCCCTGCTCAGCCGCAGTGAGGCGGCCGGCCCCAGGGTGGCAGCCGTGATGCTCGAACCCCTCCAAGGCGAAGGGGGCGTCCACCCCGGCAACCCCGCCTTCTTCCAGCGGGTGCGGGAGCTTTGCAGCCAAAAGAACATCCTGTTGATCTTCGATGAGGTGCAGGTGGGCGTGGGCCGCAGCGGCTGCCTGTGGGGCTATCAAAAGTTGGGGGTCGAGCCCGATGCCATCACCCTGGCCAAGGGGTTGGGCGGGGGTTTCCCCATTGGCGCCCTCGCCGTGAAATCCTCGGTGGATCACTTCCAACCCGGAGAGCACGCGAGCACCTTCGGCGGCAACCCCCTGGCCTGCCGCGCCGCCCTCACCGTGGCCGAAGAAGTCAGCCGCCGCCAACTCCCCGCCCACGTCGAGGCGATGGGCGTTCTGCTTCAAAAGCTCCTGAGTGAGCTGGTGAGTCGCCACCCCGGCCAGCTGGAAGGGGTGCGGGGCTGGGGACTCCTGCAGGGCTTGGTGCTGCGACCCGAGGCCCCCGCCGCCATCGAGCTGGTCAAGGCGGCCATGGACCAAGGGTTGCTGGTGGTTCCCGCCGGCCCCCAGGTGGTGCGCTTTGTGCCCCCCTTGGTGATCCAGCCGCGGCACCTGCGCAAGGCGGTGGCCCGGTTAGAGCGGGCCTTGATCAGCCTTGGCTGATCCCTTGGCTGATCCCTTTGCAGATCTGATCGAACCCTTCAGCCGCCGCGGGGTCGACCTGGGCCTAGATCGGCTCCAGGCCGCCCTCGCCGAGCTGGGTCACCCCGAACGCCAATTCGCGGCCGTTCAGGTGGCGGGCACCAACGGCAAGGGCTCAATCGCCACCCTGGTGCACAGCAGCCTGCTGGCCGCCGGCATCAACGCAGGCCTCTACACCTCCCCCCATCTGGTGAGTTGGTGCGAGCGGATCCGCATCGGCACCAGTCCCATCAGCGAAGCCACCCTGCGCCACCAGCTTCAGACGCTGCAGAGCCTGGGCCAGCGCCACCGGCTCACCCCCTTCGAACTGGTAACGGCTGGCGCCTTTTGCGCCTTTGCTACAGCGGGTTGCCCCTTGGTGGTGCTGGAGGTGGGGCTGGGGGGCCGGCTCGATGCCACCACCTGCCATCCCGATCGGGGTGTGGTCGGCTTTGGCTCGATCGGGCTTGATCACAGCGAGTTTCTAGGAGCCACTGCAGCCGCCATTGCCGCCGAAAAAGCCGGGGTGCTCCAACGGGGCTGCACCGCCATTAGCGCGGCCCAAAGCCCCGAGGTGGCGGCCGTGCTCCAGCAGCGGGCCGCTGCCTGCGGGGCCGAGCTGCGCTGGGTGGAACCCCTGGATTTGGGCCCATGGGCCATGGGCATCCCCGGCGCCATCCAGGCCAGCAATGGGGCCGTGGCCCTAGGCATGCTGCACACCCTCTCGGAGCAGGGCTGGGCCATTAGCGACAGTGCCATTCGCACCGGCTTCGCCCAAGCCCGCTGGCCGGGGCGCCTGCAACAGCACCAGTGGCGCGGCCATGAGCTCCTGCTGGATGGGGCCCACAACCCCCCGGCGGCCCAAGTCCTGAGGTTGGAGCTAGACCGCCGCTCAGCAAACCAGGACGATGGCCAAGCCGGGCGCCATTGGGTGCTGGGCATGCTCGCCAACAAAGCGGGCCCCGAAATCCTGGAGATCCTGCTGGCCCAGGGCGATCGGGCCTGGATCGTGCCCGTGCCCGGCCATGCCAGCTGGAGCGCAGAAGCCCTGCAGGCCGCCTGCCCCGCCTGGAGCCAGGCCCTGCAAAGCGCCCAAGACCTCGACACGGCCCTCGAGCAAGCCACCGCCGCAGGCCAGGACTCCGCCGCAGGCCAAGCCCCCCCTCCGGTGCTGGTGGCGGGTTCTCTGTATCTGATTGGCCATCTCCTCGCCAGAGTTGCGAGAGAGTGAATCTCCCGAGAGCGATCTCCATGGCCCAGGTCATCCACCTTCTGATCAGCCTGATGATCTCCATGGCCATCAGTCTTGGGGCGGGGATCGCCCCGGCCCTCGCCTTTGAAGGCGTGGATTACACCCTCACCAACCAAAACGAGCAGAACTTCAGCAACCGCGACCTGGCCGACACCTCCTTCGCCGGCGCCAGCGGTCGCCATGCCGATTTCAGGGGCTCCGACCTGCACGGTGCGATCTTGACCCAGGCCGCATTTCCCGAAGCCAACTTCGCCGGGGCCGACCTCAGCAACGTGTTGATGGACAAAGTGGATTTCAGCGGCGCCGATTTCACCAATGCGGTGCTTGCCGGCTCCATCGCCTCAGGCAGCAGCTTCATTGGGGCCACAGTCACCAATGCAGACTTCAGCGATGCCCTGATTGATCGGCTCGACCAACGCTCCCTCTGCCGGGACGCCGAAGGCACCAACCCCACCACGGGGGTCAACACCCGGGCCAGCCTCGGCTGCTGATGGGCTAGCGCTCCAGCCAGCCCCGCAATTTGCCTGGGTTGAGCAGGCCCGCCGGGTCGTAGGCCGCCTTGGCTGCCACCTGGTCGGCATCCACCACCCCCAAACCACCGTCTTCCGCGGTGATCACATGGGGATTGAACACAAACGCCCCCAGCTCTTGGCAGTGGGCCATCAGCGCCTCGAGAGGCTCTGCCCCCCGCCAGCGCACCAGGGGCAAGGCCGCCAACCGGGCCGCCCCCGCCTGGCGAACCGCCTCAAAATGCCAGAGCAGGTCGTCGCCCCAGCGCTGGCGCAGGGCATCCACACAGGCCGCTTCAGGCTGGGGCAACAGCAGCTGGAGGTAGGTCCAGCCGGGGTGATGGGCGCGCCAATGGAGGGTGGTGTGGTTCCAGCTGAGTTCCCGCAGGGGCAGCCCGGGGCCCGCCGCAGCTGCCGCCACCTGCCAGCGCACAGAACCCCCCAACCCAGCCAACCAGGCCGGCAGGGTTTCGAGGGCATCGGGAGCGGCCCACAGCAGCAGGCGGTGCTCGCCAGGCGCTGGCATCGGACAGCCAGCAGGCCAGGGCATGGCCGCCGCCACCGGAGCCTCCAGCAGAGTGATGGCCTCCAGAAGCAGGGCTGATTGCCCCAACTGACCCGCCGCAGCGAGGGCCCGATCGAAGCTCCCAAAACCCACCACCAGCTGCTGCCAGGCCACCGCCTCGGTGGTGGCGAGGCGCAGGGCCGTGATGATGCCGTTGGTGCCATAGGCGTGGTTGAGCGGTTCGCTGGCCTCCCCATCCAGGCGCAACAGCCTGGGCTGGTCCTCCACCGTCACCACTTCCAGGCCGAGTACGTTGCCTGGATCGCGCAAAAAACCCCAGCGCAGCGAGCCAATCCCGCCGGAGCCCCCACCTATGAAGCCCCCCACCGTGGCGCTGCGGTAGGTGCTGGGCACCAGGCGCAGGGCCCGCCCGTGGCTGGCCAACTGCTGATCCAATGGGGCCAGTCCGCAGCCCGCCTCCACCTCCACCACACCGGTTTCGGGATCGATGGAGCGCACCCGGTTCAGCCCCTTGAGCTCGAGCACCACCCCGCCAGCCAAGGGCACGCACTGGCCGTAATTGCCCGTTCCCGCCCCCCGCAGGGTCAGGGGCACCCCATGGCGGCTGCAGGCCCCAGCCACCAGCTGCACCTGCTCAACGCTGGTGGCCAGGATGGCCAGCTGGGCGCAGCAACCCTCTAACTGGGGCACCAACACGGGCGAATAATCGTAAAAATCCCGCGACAGCCGCTGGAGCTCTGCCCCGCCTACCAGCAGCCGGAGGCTGGGATCGGCCTGGGCCAATTCAGCGGCCAGGGCCTCCACCTGGGCCCCGCTCACCCGCAACGCGTCAACTTCTGGGTGATTCAGCTTCAAGCTCCCGCTGCTGCCATGGTGCCTGCCAGCAGCCCCGCCAAAAGCGGTGACGGCTGCTCTGCCCCAGGGGGCTCGAGCCATTGGCCCGCCCGCAGCACCCGCCGCTGGGGGCAGCGGGCCAGCAGCTCCGCCCAACCCCTGGCCGCCAGCACCACCAGATCCGCGGGGCCGCCCACCCGCAACACCCCATCCCAGGCCAAGCCCAGTAGGGCCGATGGGGCGGTGGTAAAAGGCGCTAAACCCTGGCGCTGAATCGGCACCAGATGGCAGGCCGGCAGAGCAAAGCGCAGCAATTCAATCGGATCGCCGTCACCGCCTGGGAACCAGGGATCTTGCAAGTTGTCGGCGCCGACTGCCACCGTCACCCCAGCCCGCTGCAGGTTGCGAATCGGCGCCTGGGCCCGCTGCACCGGCGTCTGGCCGGGGCGACGGCCCAGCAGCCACTGGTTGGTGATCGGCAAGGCCACCACCCCCAGGCCAGCGGCGGCCATCTGGTCGGCTAGTCGGTCGAGGGCCCTCTCGCCCAACAGGCCCATGCTGCAGCTGTGGCTGCAGGTGATCGGCACCATGCTCCGCTGCTCCAAAGCCAGCCGGGCCACCAGGGCCACGCCCCGTCCCGGTTGCCGGTCGGATTCATCCACATGCAAATCCACCCCGCAGCCGCCCTGCTCCGCCAGGACCAGCAGGGCGGCCAAGGCTTCCTGCTCCGCCAGAGCGGAACCGCCATAGGGAGGCCAGAGAACCCCGCCGAGCAAGCCGCCCCAATCGGCCACCTGCCGGGCGAAGGCCTTCCCCTCGGGGCTAAGCCAATACAGCAGCGGCACCAGGGCCACCAACTGCAAATCGACCCGGCCCTGCCAACGCTGGCGCAGGGCCAGCAGGGCCTGCCAACTGGCCTGGGCCCCAGGGCCCCCGCTATCGATATGGGTGCGCATCGCCCGCAGGCCATAGCGCCAACCCCGCTCCAAGGCCGCTTCCGCCCTAGCCAACACCTGGGCTTCGCTGCGTTGGCCATGCTCCCGCTGGTTTTGGGCCAAGGCCTCGGCAATGGTTCCCTCCCAGTTCGGGAAGAGGGCACCGGTGAAGGCCTTGTCCAGGTGGGCATGGGGCTCCACCAAAGGGGTCAGGGCCAGGGGCAAAGGGTCGCCATCGCCGCCCGGGGCCAGGGGCTGGATCGCCCGCACCAGGCCTGCGGCATGGTCGATTTGCACGGCCACCAGCCCCTCCTGATCGGCCCGGGGCAAGGTTTGGAGGGCAGGATCCAACAGGCAGCGCGGCATGCGCACCTGCAGGGGCCTGGCCAAGGGCAAGGCGCTCACGAAGACCGATGGGGTGGATTGATCTGTTGACCCGATTCCAAAAGCACAAATGTGCAGGCAATGGCCAGCACGGTGGCGTGGAAGCGGGGCACCTGCCAAGCCAGCAGGTTTTGGCCGCCAATTTCGGCCCGGTAAATGCTGAACAAACCGAAGTTCTGGCGCCTGGCCTGATCGCGCACCAGGCGGCCCAGGGCCTGCCTCTGGTCATGGACCAGCCCATTGCAATTGCTCAGCGCCAGGCGCATCACCGCCGGCAGGCCATCACGGCTGCAGAGCTCGTCGCTGATTTCATCCACCAGGCGCTCGGAGGCAAAGGTCTCGAGGTCGGCTGGCGAGGGATTGCTGATCGCCAGGCCAGCAACCCCAAAGGCAATCGCTAAGGCGATCGGAATCCAGGGCCGACGGGATGGAATGCTCAAAACCTTGGCTGTCAGGCACCTTGGTACATTGGCACCGATCACGGCGGGCGTCGCCAAGTGGTTAAGGCAGCGGCTTGTGGTGCCGCCATTCGGGGGTTCAAGTCCCCTCGCTCGCCCTTTGCCCCCTTTCCTCTTCCAGGCCCTTGGGCTCGGAAGGGGTTTTTTTATGGCGCTCTTGCAGAAAAGCGTTCAGCAGCCGATCAGCCCCCCCAGCACCTTCGCGCACCGCATCGGCGCAGGGCAGGCCCGTTGCCTGCTCCACCTCGGCAATCGCAGCCTGGGCCGCGGCGGGATCAAGCAGGGCGGTATTCAAGGCAATCGCCCCCACCTTCGGCGCTGGCGCCAACGCCGTAGCGGGCCTAGCCAAGGCGGCCAGCGCTTCCACCGCCCCAATCAACTGGGGCAGGGGCGGCAAGGGAACATCAGCCAGGCCCCTGATATGGGCCTGGCCAGCGCGGTGCACCAACAACAAGTCGGTGGGTTGGCTGCCCCGGAGCAGGGGCAAGGTGGCCGTAGAGCCGGGGTGGCAGAGGGAGCCCTGGCCTTCTACCAGTACCCAACTGCTGGCATCACCCCCGGCAGCAGCGGCCAGCACCGCCTGCTCCACGGCCCCAGCGGCGTAATCCACCCGCACCGCATCCAGGGCCACCCCAGCCCCACTGATCAAAATGCCGGCCTGGCCCGTACCCACAAAGCGGGCATCCAACCCGCGCCCCAGCGCCGCGGCCTGCAACTCCAGGCAGGCGCTCATCTTGCCCACGGCCATGTCGCTGCCCACCGCCAACAGGCGCCGGCCGGGGAGGGCTGCGGCGCGGCCGGCAGCCACCACCAGATCCAAAGGCTCCCGGCGTAGATCCCAAATCCAAGCCCCGCCTTGCACCAGGGCGGCCAAGGCGGGGTCATCACCCAGGCGGGTATGGAGGCCACTGGCCACCGAGAGCCCAGCCCCCAGGGCCGCGGCCACGTCGGCGTGCACGACCGGGGGCAGACGGCCACCGGAGGGGGCCAACCCCACCACGGCCACCTGGGGCCCATGGGCCAGGGCCGCCTCCACCGAAGCCACGATCGGCACCGCCCGGTCGATCCCCGTGATCGCCCGCAGGTTTTCACCGGCGTACTCGGGATCCACCACCGCCACGATCGGCCCCTTCCGGTAGCGCAACATGGCTAGCCCCGTCTTCCCCGAAAGGTTGGCGGTGCCGCCGTGCAACAGCAGCACCACCTTTGCCTGGGGATCGAGCTGGGTCATGCCAACAATTTTTGCGGGCCGATGCCCAACCCAGCTCCGGTGGGGGGCTGCAGCCGATCCCCTTGGCGCTCCAAACCCACAAACGGATCGTCCACCAAGTTGAGATGGCTATCGAGATCGGGCCAGCGCACCAGGGGCAACAGGTGGGCCGCGGCCCCATTCAGCAAGCTGCCATCGGAGTAGCAGCCGAGCATCACGGCCAGATCCAGGCCCTGGGCGGCCCGGGCTATCACCAAGGCCTCCGAGAGCCCACCGCTTTTGAGCAGCTTGATGTTGATGCCATCCACATGGGGGGCCAGGCGCACCAGATCGGCCAGGTTCCAGCAACTTTCATCCGCCACCAAGGGCATCGGGCAATCGGGGGCCAAAGCGGCAAATCCCGCCGTATCGGCCTCGGGATCGGCCAGGGGAGCCAGGGGCTGCTCCAGCAACACGACCCCATGGGCCACCAAGGGTTCCACCATGGAGCGGGCCCCAGCCAAGCTCCAGCCCCCATTGGCATCCACCTGCAATTCGATCGCCGTGCCGGTGGCCTCGCTTCGGACCTCCAGGGCCTGGGCCACGGCCCGCAGCAGGGCTACATCGTGGCCGAGGCCATCGGGGCTGCCGAGCTTGAGCTTGATCCGGGTGGCTGGCAACTGCTGCCACCAGCGTTCGAGCCGGTTGAGCACCGCTGCCTCGGATCCCAAGCCCAGGGTCACGCTGGTGGGAACACAGGCGCCTGGATCCAGCCCCCAGAGCTGCCACAGCGGCGCCCCCAGCCGCTGGCCCCACCAATCGTGCAGGGCCAGATCCAGGCCGCACCGGGCCGGTGGACTCAGACTGGCAAGAAGGGGTTCCAGGGCCTGACGTGGCTCGCAGCGGCGGTCCTGGAGCAAGGGAAACACGGCCTCCAATTCGGCCGCGATGGCGGGGGTGTCGTAGCTGCGATGGCCCGTATCCAAGCCACCGGTTTCGCCGATGCCGCGGATGCCGTCCTGCTCCACCACCACCAGCAGATGCTCCACAGCAGCGGTGGTGCCCCGGCTGATCGCCAGCGGCACGGCCTTGGTGAGGGGAAAGCGGAGCAGGCTGCAGCGCATGGGGGGGATGGGGGCCGCATCCATCGGATGGGGCGATAGCCGAAACTGGAACCATGATGGCCACCCCTCTTACTGCCCCTGCCGCCCCTAGGGCGGGCCAAGGCGGGCGCGGCAGCTACTGGATCACCACCTTTGGCTGCCAGATGAACAAGGCGGATTCCGAGCGCATGGCCGGGATTCTTGAATCCATGGGCTATTCCCCTGGCACTGACGAACACAGTGCCGATTTGGTTCTGTACAACACCTGCACGATTCGCGACAACGCCGAACAGAAGGTGTACAGCTACCTGGGACGCCAGGCCCAGCGCAAACGCAGAAACCCCAACCTCACCTTGGTGGTGGCCGGCTGCGTCGCCCAACAGGAGGGGGCTTCGCTGCTGCGCCGTGTGCCCGAACTCGATTTGGTGATGGGGCCCCAGCATGCCAACCGCCTCGACGTGCTGCTGGCCCAGGTTGAGGCCGGCGCCCAGGTGGTGGCCACCGAGGAGCACCACATCCTCGAAGACATCACCACCGCTCGGCGCGACAGCACTGTCTGCGCCTGGGTGAATGCGATTTATGGCTGCAACGAGCGCTGCACCTACTGCGTGGTGCCCTCGGTGCGGGGCAAGGAACAATCCCGCCTGCCTGAAGCCATCAAGCTGGAAATGGAGGGTTTGGCCGCAAGCGGCATCAAAGAGATCACCCTGCTGGGTCAAAACATCGATGCCTATGGCCGCGACCTGCCCGGCATCACCCCGGAAGGCCGCCGCCTGCACACCCTCACCGACCTGCTGCACCAGGTGCACGACGTGGCAGGCATCGAGCGAATCCGCTTCGCCACCAGCCACCCCCGCTATTTCACCGAGCGGCTGATTGACGCCTGCTCCGACCTGCCCAAGGTGTGCGAACACTTCCACATCCCCTTCCAAAGTGGTGATGACGACGTGCTCAAGGCCATGGCCCGGGGCTACACCATTGATCGCTACCGCCGCATCATTGATCGCATTCGCGATCGGATGCCCGAAGCCTCAATCAGCGCCGATGTGATCGTGGCGTTCCCCGGCGAAACCGACGCCCAATTCCGCCGCACCCTGGCTCTGATTGAAGAGATCAGCTTCGATCTGGTCAATACGGCGGCCTATTCGCCCAGGCCCAACACCCCTGCGGCCGATTGGCCCGGCCAACTCACGGAAGACATCAAGGTGGAGCGGCTCCAGGAGATCAATGCCCTGGTGGAAGCCACGGCCCGCAGTCGCAGCGCCCGCTACGCCGGCCGCACCGTGGAAGTGTTGGCGGAAGGCATCAACCCCAAGGACCCCAGCCAACTGATGGGCCGCACCCGCACCAACCGGCTCACCTTTTTCCCCGCCCTCAAGGCCGACGGCTCCAGCCACCAGGGCGGCGATCTGGTCAACGTGACGATCGAAGGGGTGCGCCCCTTCTCCCTCAGCGGCAAACTGGCCTGAGTTTGGTCGGCTTCGGCCAGCCCTGGCGTCCGCATGAGCACCACCCCCACCCGTGTCGGTCTGATCTTCGGGGGAGCCTCCGGCGAGCACGCGGTCTCGATTCGCTCAGCCGCCACAGTGGCCAGCGCCCTGGCCGGGGGTAGCAATGGCTCCCGCTACGGCGTGAGCTGCTTCTACATCGACCCCCAGGGCCGCTGGTGGGGGCCTGAGGTAGCCGATGCGGTGCTGGCCCAGGGCACCCCGGCCGGCCCTGGGCAATTGCCGAAGAGCCCAGCCAAACCAGGGTTTTCCGGCTTCCCCGCCGGCGCCGATGCCATCGACGTGTGGCTGCCGGTGCTCCATGGCCCCAACGGCGAAGACGGCACCATCCAGGGCCTGTTCACCCTGATGCAGGTGCCCTTTGTGGGTTCGGGGGTGCTGGGTTCGGCGGTGGGCATGGATAAACAGGCCATGAAGGCCGCCTTTGCCGCAGCCGGCCTGCCCCAGGTGCCCTATGTCTGCGCTTCAGAGCGGGAACTGCGCGCCGATCCCACCGGCCTGATCACCAAGCTTGAAGCCCAATTGGGCTATCCCTGCTTCATCAAACCCGCCAACCTGGGCTCCTCGGTTGGCATCAGCAAGGCCAGCGACCGCCAGGGGCTGATGGCGGGCCTGGAAGCTGCGGCGGCCCTCGACCCGCGACTGGTGATTGAAAAGGGGGTAACGGCCAGGGAGCTGGAATGCGCCGTGCGGGGGGGCGGCCACCAACCCCTCTTGGCTTCCGTATTGGGCGAAATCTGCTTCGACGCCGATTGGTACGACTACGACACCAAATACAGCGATGGCAAAAGCCACACCGTGATTCCCGCCGTTGTGCCAGCGGAGGTCACGAAGCGGGCCCGCACCATGGCGATCCAGGCCTGTGAGGCCGTGGGCGCGATGGGGCTGTCAAGGGTCGACTTTTTCTACGCCGAGGCCAGCGGTGAGCTGTGGCTCAATGAGATCAACACCTTTCCGGGCTTCACCAGCCAGAGCATGTACCCCATGCTCTGGGCCGCCAGTGGCCTACCGCTTGAAACATTGGTGCACGAATTGATCGAAGGGGCGAGAGAATGGCACCAACCTGCTGAAAAGGGAGGACTAGGGGCATGAGTCATGGACTGCTGTGGCTACCTCTGCTCTTGGTTTTTGTGCTGCTAGCAGCCTTGGGCTGGCTGGAACGGCGGCGTCAATCGCTGTTTCGCACCTGGGCCGAAGGGGCTGAACTGGCCAAATTGGATGGCTGTGGCGCCGCCCGGCTCGTGGATGGGGTGCTGAGCTGGACCCGTTTTGAAGCCGGCAAAATGCAGCCGGAAGACGCCTTTGTGATCAAGGATTTGGAGTTGGTGGAGCTGCTCTCGTTGCACTCCGGAGAAGCGCCCCTCACCGATGAAAGCCAGGGCTCCTGCCGCCTGCGGCTCGTGGGCAATGGCCAGCACAAGGACCTCCCCTTTTCCGATGCGGAACGGGCCCGCCGCTGGATCGCCGAATTGATGGCCCGATCCCGCTGCGAACTCTGAGCACCCTTTGGTCAAACAGCCCCCCCTATCGCCTGGAGCGGAGCGTCGCCGCCAACTGCGTCAGCAGAAACGGCAAGACCGGCTCCGCCACAGCTGGCGCATCCTCGTGTTCACGTCCGTCGCCATCGGCCTGGGCTATGGCCTGCTGCGCCAGGGCTGGATCCTCACCGGTGCCAGCCAGGTGGAGGTTGTGGGCAGCTCCCAAGTTGGGGCCGATCAGGTGATTGCTGCCACCGACCTGCACTTCCCCCAACCGCTCTTAGCCCTGCAACCCCAAGCGATGGCCACGGCGATCGAGGAGGCCCTACCGGTGGAACAGGTGCAGGTGAGCCGGCTGATGGCCCCCCCCCGGCTGCGGGTGGAGTTGGTCGACCGGGAAGCCGTGGCCAGGGCCCAACGCCAAAGCGCCAAAGGGGTGGAGCAGGGCTACGTGGATCGCTTGGGCAATTGGATGTCGTCCCGCCAGGGCCAAGGGAGCCAGCAGCAGTCCGCCAACTCCCTGGCGGTGCTGGGCTGGCAGCAGCGGCTGCGACCGGCCTTGGCGCTGGTGCTCGAGCGACGGCAATCCATCGGCCCCGATCTCCAGGAAATCCGCTTTGAACCGGGGGGCAGTCTCTGGTTGAAGAGCACCCGGCTAGGCCAGGTCCACCTCGGCCCCATTGATGGCCAGCTGGCCCGGCGGATTGAAGTTCTCCAGCAATTGAGCCAGCAACTGCCCGCCAAGATCAAGGGACGCCATGTGGTGTCCATCGACCTCGCCGATCCCAACCAACCGGAACTGGGGCTGCCAGCCCCGTCCCCAAACGGCAGGGATGGCCCTAACGCCAAACCCGCCCCAAACCGCGATTAACCCTGACCCCCCAAAAAATGGAGTCAGATGAAGTGGTGTTAGATGAAATGGTGTTAGATCACTCGGTGTGACATCACCTGGTGTGACATCGCTCGGGGCCCCCGATCCCCATCGCCGACATAATGCAGTCACAAAACGTCTCGCCGCAGATCGACGGCATCCCCGCAGCCATGGTGCAAAGCACGCCCCAGCCCGATGGCATCACCCCGAGCCAAACCGCCCGTATTGAGGTGATCGGCGTGGGTGGCGGCGGCAGCAATGCGGTCAACCGCATGATCGCGTCCGACCTGCAGGGGGTTGGCTACCGGGTGCTCAATACCGATGCCCAGGCCCTGATCCAATCCTCCGCCATTAAGCGCATCCAACTGGGCCAGAAACTCACCCGGGGATTGGGGGCGGGCGGCAACCCAGTGATCGGTCAAAAAGCTGCGGAAGAATCGCGCGCTGAACTGATCGAATCCCTGCAAGGTGCCGATCTGGTGTTTATCGCCGCGGGCATGGGTGGTGGCACCGGCACCGGGGCCGCCCCAATCCTGGCCGAGGTAGCCAAGGAAGTGGGCGCCCTCACCGTGGGCATTGTCACCAAGCCCTTCAGCTTTGAAGGCCGTAAGCGCCTGCGCCAAGCCGAAGAGGGCATTGCCCGGCTGGCTGAATCGGTGGACACCCTGATCGTCATCCCCAACGACCGCCTGCGCGATGCGATTGCCGGCGCTCCGCTCAACGAGGCCTTCCGCGCCGCCGATGACGTGCTGCGCATGGGCGTGAAGGGCATCAGCGACATCATCACCAAGCCAGGCCTAGTGAACGTCGACTTTGCCGACGTGCGTTCGGTGATGGCCGATGCCGGCACCGCCCTCCTGGGTATTGGCGTGGGCTCAGGTCGCTCCCGGGCCAGCGAAGCCGCCCAGGCAGCCATGAGTAGCCCCTTGCTGGAATCGGCCCGCATCGACGGCGCCAAAGGCTGTGTGATCAACATCAGCGGCGGCAAGGACATGACCCTCGAGGACATGACCACCGCCTCCGAGGTGATTTACGACGTGGTGGATCCCGATGCCAACATCATTGTGGGCGCCGTGATCGACGAAAAACTCGAGGGCGAGATCCACGTCACCG
>CAIYSK010000069.1 GCA_903928835.1 uncultured cyanobacterium | reverse complement strand
CCCGACACCTTGTTTCAATGTGTGTATGCCCTGTTTGTCCTGGTCTGGCTCTTATATGTCGCCACGCCCACATGGCCGCGAGTGCTCATGGGCGCACTCCTGCTGGGCCTCTGCAACCCAACCGCTATCAACCAGCGGTCCGCCCACCTCAGGTAGCTCAGGCAGATCCCAGCGGGCCGGTACCTGCCGAAGCAGCCTGCGCAGCTCTGGGGCCAGGCCCCGCCCGCGGCCATGGGCCGGCAAATGCAACCACAGGCTCATCGCCCCTTTGCCCCCACCCAATCCATGGATCCACCACAAGCGTTTCTAGAGTCTGCGCTTCCTATTGGCGGCAGCAAGCGTGACCACCTATTCCCCAGGGCGGGATTTGCGTTGGTTGCTGCTGCGGCCTTGGGTGCTGGTGGCCCGCCTGGTGGAGGTGCTCTGGCAACTGGGCAGCCTGGCTGTGGTGCTGGTGATCCAGGGCTCAAGCCCCAAACCAGACGTCCAAAAGCGGCTCGCCCAGAAGATCCTGGCCACCCTCACGGGCCTGGGGCCCTGCTTCATCAAGGTGGGCCAATCCCTCTCCACCCGCCCCGATTTGGTGCGGCGTGACTGGCTGGAGCAACTCACCCAACTGCAAGACAACCTGCCCCCCTTCCCCCACGCCATTGCCCTTGCCACGATCGAGCAGGAGTTGGGAGGCCCCGCAGACCAACTCTTTGAGCATTTTCCTGGCCATCCGGTGGCTGCAGCCAGCCTGGGCCAGGTGTACAAGGCCCAACTCGCTGACGGCCACTGGGTTGCCGTCAAGGTGCAACGGCCCAATCTTCCCTATCTACTGCGCCGAGATCTGGTGATCATCCGGCTGCTTGCCGTGGTGTCAGCACCGCTGTTGCCCTTGAACCTGGGCTTTGGCCTGGGCGACATCATCGATGAATTTGGCCGCAGCCTGTTTGCCGAGATCGACTACCGGCAAGAAGCCGACAACGCCGAACGCTTTGCCCACCTCTTTTCCCGCCATCCCGAGGTCACCGTGCCCCGGGTGGAGAGGCTGCTTTCGGCGGAGCGGGTGCTGACCACCAGCTGGATCAACGGCACCAAACTCCAGGAACGCCAGGTGCTCGAAGCCCGCCAGCTCGACCCCTCAGCCCTGATCCGCACTGGGGTGATTGCTGGACTGCAGCAATTGCTGGAATTCGGCTATTTCCACGCCGATCCCCACCCCGGCAATCTGTTTGCACTCCCGGGCAAAACAGGAGCCCTGGGCCATGTGGCCTACGTGGACTTCGGGATGATGGATTCGATCAGCGACAGCGATCGCCTCACCCTCACCGGGGCCGTGGTGCACCTGATCAACCGCGACTTTCGCGCCCTGGCCAACGACTTCGTGGCTCTGGGCTTCCTCAACCCCAAAACAGACCTCGAACCGATCGTGCCAGCCTTGGAGGAGGTGCTCGGTGGTGCCCTCGGGGAAAACGTGGGGGCCTTCAATTTCAAGGCGATCACGGATCGGTTCTCGGAATTGATGTATGCCTATCCCTTCCGGGTGCCGGCACGCTTTGCCCTGATCATTCGCGCGGTGGTCAGCCAGGAGGGTCTGGCCCTGCGATTGGATCCCGATTTCAAAATCATCCAGGTGGCCTACCCCTATGTAGCCAAACGCCTATTGGCCGGCGATACCGCGGAGATGCGCGAAAAACTGCTTGAGGTGCTCTTCGATGGCGACGGCCGGCTGCAGGTCGAGCGGCTCGAAAACCTGCTGGCCGTCGTGGAAAGCGAAGGCCCCAGCACCGATCTTTTGCCCGTGGCTGGCGCGGGACTGAAGCTGCTGCTGGGACCTGCAGGAAGTACCTTGCGCCAAAGGCTATTGCTCACACTAGTGCGCGACAACAGGATCAACACAGATGATCTACGCGATTTAATCGAACTCCTGGGGCGTAACTTTAATCCCAGCAGACTTGCGGCCAAGCTCGGGCGAAGACTGCTTTCCCGGCCCAATCCACTGGCGGCCTAAAGGAAGGAGAGAATCTCAGGAAAGTTCGGGGATTGAAAACCAACAAGCGACGATCGCAGTACCTGCTACAACAACCACCAAAAGAGGCCACAATTCATCAAGACGATTCAAGTGGTTCAGTAGATTTTCCTTAGCGGGTCCATCTTCCATCTGCTCCATGCTGGCGTAACGCCTACCGATCCAAAGCACGAGCACGAAGGCCACCAAGGTCACCACATAAGAGACCACATAAATCTGATCTAGAAATGTAAGAAAAGGAAGATCTGGCAAGCGAGACCGGTAACCCTCCTGCAGAAAAACCAGTGTGAGCAAAACAGTCACCGGGATACTGGCCCGGGCATCTTGCTCATCAGCACGCACCTTGAAGACAAGAAGTACCATTGTCATGACAAT
>CAIYSK010000068.1 GCA_903928835.1 uncultured cyanobacterium | reverse complement strand
CTCCGGCGCCGGTGGTGCTGGTGGTAGCTCCAAATCGATGTTGGATGAATCCCTGGATGCCTTCTCGGTCCACGGTGTGGGTGGAACGATCGGCGCCCTGCTGACCGGTGCCCTGGCGGTGAAGGAATTGGTCCCGGCCGATTACTTCCCCCTCTCCGCCAAGATCCTGGAAGAGCAAGGCAATCTGGGAATGTTCATTGCCCAACTCAAAGCCGTTGTGCTCACCTACGGTTTTGTTGGCCTTGGCACCTTGATCATCCTCTTGATCGTGAAGGCAACGGTTGGACTGCGTGTCTCCCCTGCCGATGAGGAACGTGGTCTTGACTACGTTCTCCATGGAGAAGAGGCCTACGACCCCATGAACAGCTGAGCTTTCTATGAAGCAAATCACAGCCATGATCCGCCCTTCCAAGGTGGATGCCGTTAAAACAGCCCTGGTCGACGCTGGCATCGTCGGTCTGACCGTGTCTGATGCCCGGGGCTTCGGCCAACAGAAGGGGCAGGTAGAGATCTACCGCGGCAACGAGTTCAAAGTGGATTTCATTGCGAAATCCAAGCTCGTCCTCGTCGTCTCCGACGACAAGGTGACCACGGCGATCG
Organism: uncultured cyanobacterium; assembly: GCA_903928835.1. Classification (GTDB taxonomy): domain Bacteria; phylum Cyanobacteriota; class Cyanobacteriia; order PCC-6307; family Cyanobiaceae; genus Cyanobium_A. The sequence continues at coordinate 12,966 of CAIYSK010000068.1, read as the reverse complement.
AAGCCATCTCCAAAGCCGCCCGCACCGGTGAAATTGGCGACGGCAAGATCTTCGTGACCCCCGTGGAACAGGCGATTCGGATCCGCACCGGCGAATCCGGCGACATCGCCCTCTGATCACGATTCAGCCCTTCAAGGCTGAACTTTCAAACACTGAGCTTTCAGACTCCAAGCCCCCAGCAACCCTGGGGGCTTTTTTTGTCGCCAAAATGGGCCCCATGAACGAACACTTCGATTTGCTGGTGCTTGGTGCCGGCTCCGGCGGCCTGGCCGCTGCCAAGCGCGCTGCCAGCTACGGCGCCAAGGTGGCGATCGTCGAAGGCGACAGGGTGGGCGGCACCTGCGTGATCCGCGGTTGCGTGCCCAAAAAGCTGCTCGTCTACGGCTCCGCCTACCGCCACCTGCTTGGCGATGCCGCCAGCTACGGCTGGGAACTCGGTAGCTACAAACCCAATCCCAGCACCCTGCTCGCCCATGTGCGCGCGGAGGTGGATCGCCTCAATCAACTGCACCTCGGCTTTTTAGAAAAAGCTGGCGTGCAACTCATCCCTGGCTGGGGTCGCTTTGAAGATGGCCGCACCATCGCCGTTGGTGAGCAGCACTACAGCGCCGATCGGATCCTGATTGGGGTGGGGGGCAGGCCCCAGCGGCCCCAGATACCAGGAGCAGACTTGGGCTGGGTGAGCGATGAGATGTTCCTGCTCGAGGCGCTCCCCGAACGCATCGTGATCGTGGGGGCCGGCTTCATCGCCTGTGAATTCGCCTGCATCCTGCATGGCCTTGGCGTGCAGGTCACCCAGTTGGTGCGGGGGGAGCAGATCCTGCGGGGCTTCGACAAGGAAGCCGCCCTAGCGGTGCAAGAGGCGATGCAAGCCGAAGGCATCGATCTGCGCTGCCGGGTGAGTCCCACCGGCATCACGGGCAGCCCCGGATCCCTCACAGTGCACACCCAAACGGTCCACACCCGATCCTGTGATGGCGAATCCGACAGCCTCAACTGCGGTGGGGTGCTGTTGGCCACGGGCCGCCGGCCTTTCCTGGAGGGGCTGAACCTGGAGGCCGCCGGCGTCGCCGTGGAGGGTGATCGCATCAGCGTGGATGCCGATCAACGCACCAACATCCCCCATATCTATGCCGTCGGAGACGTGACCGACCGCATCAACCTCACGCCGGTTGCCATCGATGAGGGCCGGGCCTTTGCCGACACGGCATACGGCAACAAACCCCGCCAGGTGAACCACGAGCTGGTGGCCATGGCGGTGTTCAGCCAACCGGAGTTCGCCACCGTGGGCCTCAGCGAGGAGCAGGCCATCGCGCGCTGCGGCGCCGAGGGCGTGAAGGTGTATCGGGCCAAATTCCGGCCCATGGCCCAGGCCCTGCCCAAACGGGGGCCAGCGGCGCTGCTGAAGCTGGTGGTGGAGATCGCCAGTGGCAAGGTGCTGGGCTGTCACATGGTGGGGGAACACAGCGCCGAGATCATCCAAATGACCGCTATCGCCATCGGCATGGGCGCCACCAAGGCCGACTTTGATCGCACCATGGCGCTGCACCCCAGCATCTCCGAAGAGTTCGTGACGATGCCGAATTAACGGGCCGACCTAACGGGCCCACCCAAGGGACAAGTTGGCCCACCTAGGGTTTGGCATTGACCTGGTCCCTGGCGATGCAGTCCCCCCTTCGCTCAGCCAGCCCCGATGGCCCCGGCGCCACCTTCACCTGGATTGTGGCGGCGGTTGTGGCGGTGGGGCTGCTATTGAGCCAGACCATTTTCATCGTGCCGGCGGGCAATGTGGCGGTGGTGACCACCCTCGGCAAGGTGACCGGCACCCCCCGAAATCCTGGAGCCAATGTCAAAGCACCGTTGGTGCAGAACACCTCCCTCTTTGATGTGCGCACCCAGGTGAGGCCGGAGCAGTTCTCGACCCTCACCAAAGACCTGCAGGTGATCCAGGCCACCGCCACGGTGAAATACGCCATGAAGCCCACCGAGGCGGGGCGGATTTTCGAAACCATCGCCACCGACGACCAACAGATCTATCCCCGGGTGATCCAGCCTTCCCTACTCAAAGCCCTGAAGTCGGTGTTCTCCCAATACGAACTCGTGACCATCGCCACCGAATGGAATTCCATCTCGGAATTGGTGCAGGAAAAAGTGGCGGAAGAACTCCAGAAATTCGGCTACGTGACCGTGCAAGGGCTCGACCTCACAGGTCTCCAGATCGCCGAGGAATACCGCGCTGCCATCGAGCAAAAACAAATTGCCGAACAGCAATTACTCCGCGCCCAAACCGAAGTGTTGATTGCTGAGCAAGAAGCCAAGCGCTACCAAACCCTCAACTCCAGCCTGGATGACCAGGTGCTTTACAAGCTCTTTCTCGACAAGTGGGATGGCCAAACATCGGTGGTGCCTGCCCTGCCAGGAGCCGTAGGGGGTGGCGCCAACTCGGTGATCGTCAACGGGCAACGCGGGGCTTAAAGCGGTCGTCGACCAGGAGCACCACCCATGGCGCCAGCAGCATCCAGCCCAGCCACCTCAAGGGGAATGGGGCCATGGCAAACACCTCCGCCACGGGTTGGACCAACACGAGCACGGCCAAAAACACCAGTTCAAATCCCACCCCAAACCAGAGCAGGCCATTACTGCGCCAGCCGTTGCGCCAGCTGCTGCGGCAGGCCATGGCCACCCCGATCTGGCCAAAGACGATGAAGCCAAAGGCCACGCTGGAGGCCTGGTGCTGCAGCAAAACCATCGGAGCCGGGGCCTGGCCCTGCAGCAACTGGGGAGCTAGCTCCCGCAGCGCTGCCCACGACAGCCCTTCCTGGTGCCAAAAAGCCAGGTAGCCCGCCATCGCCATCAGCGCTTCCGTGAGGCCGAGCACCAGGTAGGCCCGCACCATCAAGGGCCGATCCAAGAGCGGCGCATGCCTGGGCCGCGGAGGCCGGTGCATCAAGCCAGGCTCGGGTTGCTCGGCACCGAGGCCCAAGGCGGGGAGTAAATCGGTGCCGAGATCCACCGCCAGGATCTGCAACACATTCAGGGCCGCCGGAATCTGGGCGATCACCATGGCCAGAAACGGCGCCATCTCGGCCACGTTGCTGGCGAGCACATAGGGCAAAAACTTGCAGATGTTGGCCACCACCCCACGGCCATGGCGCACGGCGGACACGATGGTGGCGAAGTTGTCGTCGAGCAGCACGATGTCGGCCGCCTCCCTTGCCACATCGGTGCCCTCCAGGCCCATGGCAAAGCCCACATCCGCCGCCCGCAGGGCTGGAGCATCGTTGACCCCATCCCCCGTGACGGCCACCACCTCGCCAAGGGCGCGATAGGCCTGAACCAGGCGCAGCTTCTGCTCCGGAGCCATCCGGGCAAACACCAGGCGGGTGCGGTATTTCAGCAGCTGCCGCAGCTGCACATCGCCGATCAAATCCAGGTGGGGCCCCTCAATCACCCGCACCGGATCGGCCCCACTGCCCGGGCCTTCCCCGCCGGCAGGCTGGAGCAGGCCAATCTGTTGGGCAATGGCCTGGGCCGTGAGCCCGTAATCACCGGTGACCATGGTCACCTTGATGCCGGCCTGGTGGCACTGGCGGATGGCCTCGGGAACCTCAGGGCGGGGCGGGTCATAGAGGGCCAGCAAACCCACCAACACCAGGTTGGTTTCCAGCCCATCGCTCGAGGTGGTGAGCAGGTCCTCTCCCCCTTGGCGCATGGCCACCGCAATCACCCGGTAGCCCCGGCTGGAAAAGTCGTCGTTGGCGGCAACGGCAAGCTGACGCCTTGAAGGCTCCAAGGCCACGGGCCCAGCGCTGCTGAGTTCTGCAGTGCAATGGGCCAACACCTCGATCGGCGCCCCCTTGGTGAACAGCACCAAACCATCGCCCTGACGCACCACCACACTCATGCGGCGGCGGTGGGAATCAAACGGCAACTCCCGCAAGCGGGGACTCTCCTTCTGCAGGTTGTCTGGCGAGAGCTTTTGGGCCACAGCCGCCAGCAGCAAGGCTGTTTCGGTGGGGTCCCCAATCGCCCGCACCGGACCCTGGCTGCGCTCCAAGTGGGCGTTGGAGCAAAGGCAGGCGCCCTGCAGCAGGGTGCGCTGGTGGTCTTCCCCCGGGGCGCTCAGCCAGGTGGCTTCCACCGCCATGCGATTGCAGGTGAGCGTGCCGGTCTTGTCGCTGCAGATCACGCTCACCGAGCCGAGGGTTTCCACCGCAGACAGGCGGCGCACCAGGGCGTTTTGGCGGGCCATCCGCTGCACGCTGAGGGCCAGGGCCAGGGTGACCGTGGGCAACAGCCCCTCGGGCACATTGGCCACGATGATCCCCACCGCAAAAATCAAGCTCTCCAGGGGGCCCACGCCCACAAACAGCAGGCTGAGGCCAAAGGTGAGCACACCCATCAGCACCGCAATGGCGGTGATCGTGCGAACGATCTGGCCCACCTGGATCTCCAGGGTGCTGGCGCTGCGCTGCGTGGCAGCGGTGAGGTGGGCCACATGGCCAAATTCCGTTTCCCCACCGGTGGCGTAAACCATCGCCTCGCCATGGCCGCTCGCCACGGTGGTACCCGCCAACACCAAATTGGCCCGCTCCCGCATGGGCATCAGACTCGCCTTTGGCTGGTCTTCCCCAACGTCCAGAGAGGGGATGGACTCCCCATGGCGAGCCACCGGTAGGGATTCACCGGTCAAAACCGAAAGATCCAGGTAGAGCTCCACCGAGCGAATCAAGCGGGCATCGGCGGGCACCTGGTCGCCCTCCTCCAGCAGGATCCGATCGCCCGGCACCAGCTCCGCCGCCGCCAGGGTTGTGAGCTCGCCACCCCGCCACAGCCGCACCGCATGGGGCAAGGAACGCTTCAGGGCCGCCAGGGTGCGCTCTGCCTGGTACTCCTGAACAAAGGAAAACAGACCATTCACCAGCACCACCGCCCAGATCGCCCAGCCCAGCTGGGGCATGTGGGCGGCAAAGGCCAGGGCCCCGGCCACCCAGAGCAACAGGGCCATGAAGTGCAGGAGTTGGTCGGTGAAGCGCAACCACAGGGGCCGGCGGCGCAGGCTCGGGAGACGATTGGCTCCAAACCGCTGCAAGCGCCGCTGGGCTTCCAGGTGGCTTAAGCCCTGGAGTGTGCTTTGGAGTGCCGCTGCAACCCCCTCAGGGGGAAGCGACCAGATCGGCTGGGAGGCCGAGAGCAGCACGGAGCAATCAACCAGCAAGACCCAGCCTGATCAGAACAGCTGGTCACACTTGGTGTAGCGACCCATTTGAGCGTGATCAGCCGCATCGACCACGGGCTGAGGCTCAGAAGCCTTTGGCTGAGCTGGCTGTTGGCCATGCTGTTCCATGTGGACCTCGGCCTGATGCCCCTGTTCCATGGGATCTCGCCCCAAATCAAGGGCCAGGTTGCCGACAGCCAATTGCCGGCGCTCTTCGCCACCATGCTCGGCTATTTCCTGGTGCCCCTAGCGGTAGTGGTTGGGATTGCCTACGCCTGCAGTGACCCAACCTCGCGAAGACACCCCTCGCGAAGACACCCCTGGAGGCTTGCCCACGTTTTGCTGAGCGTGATCTACAGCCTCAGCAACATGGTCCACCTGGTTGCCGACATCCTGGTGCCGGATTCCAGGGCCGATCAAGTGGTCTTGATGGGGGTGATGGTTGCCGTTGGGCTGCTGATCAACCGGGAGGCCTGGCTGTGGTGGCGAAAAGCTGCCTAGCCCAGGAAATCCTGCTTGAGCTTGCGAATCCGGCTGAGCAATTCCGCTCGCTTTTGCTGCTTGAGGGCATTGCGGGCCAGGAAATTCAGCAGGCTCACCAGGCCAGTCAGCTCGAGCAAGCCTCCCAGCAGGGGGACGTCGTTGATGGCACCAAGGGTTGCTCCGGTGAGCTTGAGCGCGACTCCGGCGAGAAGGGCACTGCCCACCAAGCGGGCCGCAGGAATCAAATCAGCGAGGGAATCGAGCTTGGCCGAGCCAACCCTCTGGAGCAGTTGGTTGAGAAACTGGAGGGGCAGGCCCAGCAACTCCCGGGCCGAATCACCAACAGCCCCATCCCCAGCCGCCCCATGGCTGGCACTCGCCACTAGGGGGGCCGGTTCGGCGGCCCGAATCTCTACGGCGGGTACGGACTCAGGATCAAGCTGGAGAGCGGCAGGCTCAACAGGCTCGGCGAAATCAACCTCAAGGGCCTCAACGTCAGGAGCGCCAACTTCAGAGTGACCCTCTTCAACCCCATGAAGGTCAGAGTGGTCGAGCAGCTGGGATTCCATTTCCGTCTTAAAAGTGAGCTCGGCTGACTGCTCTTGAGTCACTGGTTCTTGTGTGGACTCTTGGTCTTGAGGAGTCTCGTGATCTTGATTGGATGGGTAGTTAGTTTCGTCTCCCAAGGCATCACGCGCAGAAGGCCTGATGAAGTTATAGACCCGAAGTCAAACGGCGGCTAGCCCCTTGTCGTTAAAGACGCCCTCAAAGAGGACCGAACTCAAGTAGCGCTCACCGGAGTCGGGCAGCACCACCACGATCGTTTTGCCGGCAAAGGCCTCCTCTTTGGCCAATCTCAAGGCGGCCACGGTGGCTGCACCACAGGAAATGCCAGCCAGGATCCCTTCTTCTCGCATCAAACGGCGGGCCATGGTCACCGCCTCTTCATCACCCACAGCTTCCACCCGATCAACCAAGGAAAGATCCAAGTTGGCGGGCACAAAGCCAGCGCCAATCCCTTGAATTTTGTGGGGGCCGGGCTGCACCACCGCCCCATGGAGGGTCTGGCGAATCACCGGGCTATTGGTGGGCTCGACAGCCACCGACACCAGGGGCTTGCCCAGGGTGGTTTTGATATAGCGGCTCACCCCGGTGATCGTGCCACCGGTGCCCACACCCGCCACCAGCGCATCTATCTGGCCGTCTGTATCAGTCCAGATTTCAGGGCCGGTGGTGTCGTGGTGGATCTGGGGGTTGGCGGGGTTGGCAAATTGCTGCAGCAGCACGTAGCGCTCCGGATCGGAGTCGGCTAACTCCTTGGCAGCTGCGATCGCCCCGGGCATGCCCAGCCGGCCTTCCGTGAGCACCAAATGGGCGCCGTAGGCCGTGAGCAACTTGCGGCGCTCCAGGCTCATGGTTTCCGGCATGGTGAGGGTCAGCCGAATCCCGCGGGACGCCGCCACAAAGGCCAGGGCAATGCCGGTATTGCCGCTGGTGGGCTCCACCAATTCCTTACCCGGACCCAGCAGGCCATCTTTTTCCGCCTGCCAAATCATGGCCGCGCCAATGCGGCACTTCACCGAGAAGGCGGGGTTACGGCCCTCAATCTTGGCGAGCACCCTGGCGGTGCAGCCCTCGGTGACCCGGTTCAATTGAACCAGGGGGGTCTTGCCGATGGTGAGGCTGTTATCCGCGTAGATCCGGTTATCGGCGTAAATGCTGGTCATCTCGGGTGGGGGGAAGCCTGAACGCTCGCGGGGAAGGGCACCCTTTACGGGCAGCCTAGGAATCGAAGGAAGGGCCAGAGCCAGATTCATCCAGCATCCCAGACCTGCAGGTCGCTTCAAACCTCTTTACACGAAGCTGAATATTCCATAACGCCTGAAGGGCTAGGGCCCATACCCCAGTATCTTCCGCCCCAGCGCACCCGTTGGCGCGCCTTCTCCTGCCCGCCCTTTATCGCCCCCTTCCATGGCCCTCCTGAAAGCAGCCCAACTGGGAATTGAGCGTTTCGCCGGTTCCCGCAACAAGGAAAGCTGGGCCCACGCTTCAGTGGATGAGCGCAACACGATCATCCGGGCCGCCTATCAGCAGGTGCTGGGCAACCAATACGTGATGGCCAGCGAGCGCCTCGAGGGCCTCGAGTCCCTGTTCCGCAACGGCGACCTGAGCGTGCGGGAATTCGTGCGCCAGCTCGCCAAGAGTGCGCTCTACAAGAGCCGCTTCTTTGAAAACTGCAACCCCTACCGCTTCATCGAGCTCAACTTCAAGCACCTGCTAGGCCGCGCTCCCCAAAACAAAGAAGAGATGCTCCACCACTTCACGATCCTCCAGGAGCAGGGCTACGACGCCGAAATCGATTCCTACCTCGACAGCGCCGAGTATCAAGAACGCTTTGGCCATGAAACGGTTCCCTACCTCCATGGCTGGGATTACTCCAAGGGCCAAGAGGGGCTCCAGTTCTCCTGGCTGATGCAGCTGGCCCGGGGTGCCGCAGCTTCGGTGAAGGGGGATGCGGCCGGCATCCAATCGAAACTCAACAAGGTGGTGCACCTCAATCGGGCCGTCCCTGTGACCGCCCCAAGTGGGGGCCGTGCGGGGGTCATGGGTCCGTCGTACTTCAGGGCTGCCACCAGCGCAGGCAGCTTCAACGAGGCCTTCAGCCAGACAGCTCCCAGCTTCAACAGCGAGCGCACCGATCGCGTCAACGGCCTGCCGGTGATGGCCGGGGCCCGGGGCAGCGATGCCAACAGCGGTCGCTTGGTGACCCTGCTGGTCACCGGGATCGCCAGGATCGACTACTCCCGCACCGCTGAAACCGTGATTCGGGTGCCCTTCACCCGGATGAACGAAGCCATGCAACGGATCAGCCGCCTCGGTGGCCGCATCGTTGACGTGAAAGTGAACTGATCGCCCCTAAGGGCGGAGCATGTCTGGGGGCTGGGCCGGCAGGATCAATTCCAGTAAGGCCCCACCCCCTGAGCCATTGCTGGCTTGAATGCGGCCGCCATGGGTCACCGCAATCTGTTGCACGATCGACAGGCCCAGGCCGCTACCGGTGCGTTGGCTGCGCACCCGGGAGGGATCCCCCCGATAAAAGCGTTCAAACATGTGGGCGAGGTCGTCTTCGCTCAAGCCCGGCCCCTGGTCGCTCACCCGCACCTGGTGCCAGCCATTGCGTTCCTCAATCGCCACCTGGATTTGGCCCCCATCAGGGCTGTAGCGCAGGGCGTTGTCGAGCAAATTCAGCAGGGCCCGGTGCAGCCGCGACCCATCGGCTTGGATCAGGGCGGTCTGCCGATCGGTGGGCTGCTGCACCTCTAGCGACACTGAACGTTGGTCCGCCAACGGCTTAATCCCCGACCACACCTGGTCCACCAGGGCACCCAAATGCACCTCATGGGTACGCGGGCCGTAACCGGGAAGGGTGTTCTCCAGCCTCGAGAGTTCGAGCAAATCGCCCACCAACTCCTGGAGGCGTAGCAATTCCCGTTGCAGCCGCTCCACCAACCGGGCGTTCTGGTTATTCACCTGGGCCGCCAGGCTGTCGCCCACCAGCAACAGCGCCGTGAGCGGGGTTTTGAGCTCATGGGCCACGTCGCTCACCCAACGCTCCTGCTGCTCCAGCTGGGCTTCTAGGGACCGGCGGCTCTGGAGAAGCACACCGATCCAGCCATCGGTGCCGGGTACCACCAGCACATCGAGGTCTTCGTTGCCGCAACGCCAGGCCAGGCGCTGGGGGCGATCCTGGCGGCGGGCCACGGCAATGCTGCCGATGAGGTTGGGATCGGTGCAGACATCCTCAAATGATCGCCCGTAGAGCATGCGGCCGGCATTGAGATCCAGGATCCGCTCCGATTTCGGCGTGATGTGGCGCATGCGGCCGCCGCGATCGAGCAGGATCCATCCCGCCGGAGAAGCATCCATCCAGCTGAGCAGCTGGCGCACGTTGGGCAGCGGCTGACGGCGGCTCCAACGCTGGCTGAGCTTTGTCCACCTTGGTGCCAAAAGCACGACCAGGCTCCCACCCATGCCAAGGCCAAGCAGCCAAGAGCCCCACTGGAGGCCTACCCCGGTGGTTGCGGCAGCTGCGAAAGTGGCAGCACTAGCCAAAGCGGTAGCCAAAGCCCCGAACGGTTAGTAAATGCACTGGACTTGAGGGGTTCTCCTCCAATTTCTCCCGCAACCAGCGGATGTGGACGTCCACGGTCTTGCTGTCCCCGATGTAATCGATGCTCCACACGTGCTCGAGCAACTTGTCGCGGCTCCACACCCGGCGCGGGTTTTGCATGAACAGCTCCAGGAGCCTGTACTCCTTCGGCGAGAGGTTCACATTGAGGCCGTCGCGGGTGACCCGGCACTCCTCTTGATACAAGCAGATATTGGCGTGCTCAAGCACCTTCACCGGTTCCTGCTGGCTGGTGGTGCGCCGCAGGAGGGCCCGGCAACGGGCCACCAGCTCACGCATGCCAAAGGGCTTAACCAGGTAGTCGTCGGCCCCTACCTCCAGGCCAAGCACCCGGTCGGTTTCGCTATCGCGGGCGCTTACCACCAGGATTGGGGTTTGGTTGTTGCCCTGACGCAATTGGCGGCAGACATCCAAGCCTCCCAGGCCAGGCAACATCAGATCCAGCACCACCAGGGAAAACCCCTCGCCCTCCGGGGCCCGCTGCAGAATTTGCAAGGCATCCCTGCCATTGCCGCAGGCCACTACTGCAAAGCCCTCAAGCTCAAGGGCATCGCGCACCGTTTCGCGGATGGTTTCGTCGTCTTCGACGACCAGGAGCGATGGCTGCATTACCCCAGTTTGCCCTGGAATGGGCTGTCCCCAAAAGGTGGGTTCAGCGAGCACGTCGGGGCAGGTGGGCGATCACCAGGCGACGCTGACCATCCAATTGCAACCAGCCTTCGTCCTTGAGGCTGCCCAGCACCCGGGTCACGGTGACGCGGGTGGTGCTCAAGGCACTGGCCAGCTCCTGGTGGGTGAGCTTGATGTTCAGGCGCAGGCCCTGGTCGCAGGGCTGACCGTAATCATTGGCGAGCAACTCAAGGAAGCCGCGCACCCGATCTTCGATGCGGCGCAAACCCAGCAGACCCAGCATGGCCTCGCTCTGGCGATAGCGCACACCCATGCCCTGGAGCAGGGCCATGGCCAGGTGGGGGGATGCGGCGATTTCATCGCAAGTGATACAGAGCAGGTCGCTCTCGCAAAGGGTGGTGGCCTCGTAGACCTCCACGTTGGAGAGGGGATCGCCGAAAGGTTCATTCGGACCGGCCAAACCCAGCAGGAGCTCATCACCCTGCACGGAGATGGCGCTCAGCTTGACCATGCCGCGAATCACCAGCCAAACGCTCTTTTTCAGCAAGGGCACCCGGCTTCCCGCCGGAAGATGTACCAAACTGCGCTTCTCGTAGCTGGCTTCCAGCAGCTCAACAAAGCTGGGGGTTTGGCTTGACTCGCGAGCGGGCGTGAAGACCATCCCAGACCGGGCAATCGGTTCTGATCAACGCTATGGAGAGCTTTTGACCTGCGGGCAAAGGCGGGGTAGTGCTGGGTTTAAGAACTGGTTACGGTCTGGGCGGCGCTTGGCGCTGGTTCCCGTTCTCGCCTAAAAAGCGCCCATGGCTTCCCAACAGCGTCCGCACAGTCCCGATCACGACCACAGCCACGGCCATGAGCACAGCCATGGCCATGAGCACAGCCATGGCCAAAGCCATGGGGATCTCCATCCCGCAGTGGAGATCCAGCGCCAACCCCATGAACGCCAACACGAGCACCGGGGCGGATCGGCGGCGGCGTTTCGCTGGAGCGTGATCCTCAACAGCGGCCTCTCGGCCCTGCAGCTGGTGATTGGCTTTGGCTTTGGCTCCTTGGCCCTGATTGGCGATGCCATTCACAACCTGGGGGATGTGGCCGGCCTGCTGCTGGGGTGGGGCGCCGAACACCTCAGCGGCAAGCCCGCCCAGGGCCGCTTCACCTATGGATATGGCCGCAGCACCCAGCTGGCCTCCCTGGTGAATGCCCTATTGATTTTGATGGCGGCGGCAGTGCTGGTGGTGGAAGGCATCCAGCGCCTCTCCCATCCCGTGCCGATCACCAGCATCCCGGTGGCCTGGGCGGCGGCGGCGGGCATTGGGGTCAACCTGATCTCCGCAAAATTATTTGGCAACGACCACAGCCACGACCTCAACCGCAAGGCCGCGGTGGTGCACCTGATGACCGATGCCCTGGTTTCGGCCGCCGTCCTGGTGAGTGCGGTGGTGGTGGGACTTACGGGCTGGAGCCAATTGGATGCCCTCACGGCGATCGGTGTGGGCCTGGCCGTGGGCTACAGCGGCTGGGAACTGCTCCAAGAAGCTCTGATGATTGCCCTCGATGCGGTGCCCCGGGGGATTGATTTGGCCCTGGTGGAAACCACCCTGTTGCAGCTACCCGGGGTGGTGGAAGTGCACCACCTGCACGTGTGGGGCATGAGCACCTCCCAAAACGCCCTCACCGCCCACATCAGCCGGCGGCTAGGCAGCGTCAACGACATGGACCTGCTCCACCAGGCCAAAGCGGATTTGGCCAAACTGGGCATTGCCCACAGCACGATCCAGCTGGAGCCCAGCGACTAGGGCTTCAGCCCGTGATTACGCCCCCTGGCGGCTGGGTTTACCGAGGAGCAGCACCAGGGGAATCGCCAGGGCAAACACCAAGCCCACCAGGCGAAAGACATCGCTGAATGCCAACAGGGAGGCCTGGCGATCCACCTGCAAACTCAACATCTGAAGGGCCTGGTCATCGAGGAGGCCGTAGCCGGGATTTTTGCTTTGCATCCAGAAATGCAACAGCCGTAACCGCTCCTGCACCAAGGGATTGGTGATCGAGAGGTGCTCCACCAGCTGGGCCCGGTGCACGGCCCGTTGATGGTCGAGCACAAAGGTGAGGCCTGCGATCCCGAAGCTGCCGCCCAACTGGCGGGTGAGGTTGAAGAAGCCACTGCCGGCCCCCACGTCTTGCTTGGGCAAGGGACCCAGGGTGGCCAGGCTCAAGGGCAAAAACATCATCACGGTGGTGACACCGCGAAAGATCAGGGGCCAAAAGATGGCGTCTTCGCCCGTATCGGGGCCAATCGCCGCGAGTTGGGCCATGGTCACCACCATGGCGGCGGCCCCAAGGGCAATCAGGGGCCTGGGGTCCCAGCGGCCCACCACCTTGCCGAGCAGGGCCATGGTGGCGGCGGAGGCCATGGCACCGGGCAGGAGCAACAGGCCCGTTTTGG